>JAADIN010000025.1 GCA_013151315.1 Planctomycetota bacterium
GGTTCTAAGGATGGGGCGGTAGTTCCATCACGCACAATGCGACCAATCTACCAGCGCAGCCAAGGTGTGATGTCGGATTCAATCCCACGCCGTGGCCTGCAAAGGCAAAACGGCCCCACAAGGATGTGGGGTCACGTGTAGCACATAAGGAGATCAAGCGAATGCGAGTTTCGTGGATTAGCGGGTGCAAACTAGTGGCCATGGCAGCTACCGTGGTGGTTCTTCAGGGAGCCGGCAATGCGATTGCCCAGTTTTCACCATTGCCTCAGTCACCATTGCAGGGCCAGAATCAGGCATACACACCGAATCAGGGACGATATCAGAACGCACCGAACCAGGTGTACACGCCGCAACAGATGGTCCCTCAGAATCAGGCGTTCACCCAGAATCTCAATCAGATCTATTCCCAGAATCCGACGTATCCCCAGACACCCATTCAGACGCAGAAGCAGCCGCAGTACACGGCAATGGCCTTTCAGCCGAATGGTAGTCAGCCGAACGGTGGCCAAGCAATGGCTCCCATGGCGGCACCTGCCCCGATGCAGACGGGTGGATATGCAGCTCAGGCCGGCCCTGGTTGCAACACCTGTCAACCTGCTGCGGCACCAAGCTACAGCAGCTATGACAATGCCGGCTGTGCTCCCGGAGGAAGTGGCTACAACACGTTTTCCAATTCCCCCGGCTATGGCGGTATAGGTGCTGGCCTCGGGTTAGGTGCTCGACGCGGGTGTGGCCGACAATGGTTTGGCGGTTTTTATGGCCTGTACATGGAACGCAGTGGAAACCCATGGAGAGCATTGGCGTTTTCGACTCTCGAGGCTAACCCTGCTGGCTACTACCCAGCAGACAATGAAAATGTGCTGAATCTTACCGACCTAGACAACGATACGTTCTCCGGTGCCGAAATTCGTTTTGGTGCGACGTTGGGTCAAGGCGGAGCCTGCGGATGCGGGCCGCGCTATGCTTGGGAAGTAGGCTACTGGGGTCTGCTCGAAGACGACCGAACCACGGTAGTGACCGATACGGCTGTAGACGGAAACCGTTTGTACGGCATGCTTTCGCACACGGGCGCCTTCTACAATGGACGGCCAGTGAACGACTACTTTGAATATGGTCCTCCCGTCGTAAACCCTGCCGGCGACACGATCCGGATACGCCAAATTTCGGCGAGAAATAGTTTCTCGATGCAAAACCTGGAAGTGAACTTGTTGCGTTTCCCAGTTCTTGGTGGCGGCTATTACGGTGCTTCCGCAGGTGGCGCTAACGGTGGTGGCTTCGGCAGCGGTCGAGGCCTGGGGCGTCGTGGTGGCTTCGGCGGCTACGGAGCTGGCAGTTGTGACAGCGGTAGCTGCGGTGTTGGAGGATGCGATGCCCGTTCCGGTGGTAGCTGCGGAGTAGGCGGTGGTTGCAACTCCGGTTTCTCGGCAACTGGCTTGGTTGGTTTTCGCTATGTACGGATCGATGAGGACTTTATGTTCCGAAGCGATTTCGACAATGAAACGACTGCCACAACCGGCTTCATTTCGCGTGATGTCGACGTAGACAACCACCTCGCAGGTGCCCAATTCGGTTGCAATATGATCTATCGCTATGGTTGCTCGGGTCGTTGGGCTGTGCACTGCAACTCGGTTGTGGGTGTGTTCGGTAACCGCTCGGAAGTGTGGAATCGGATGGATGCTCCCGTGGCTGGCGGTGATGTTACCTTGCAAAACGGCGACAACTTCGACCTTCGCTACGAAGACAACGGCATCGCCGTCCTCGGCGAATTGCGTGCAGGCATGAGTTACCAGTACAGCTGCAACTGGCGTCTGTTCGGTGGTTATCGTCTGATTGGAATTAGCGGAGTGGCGCTGGCATTTGACCAGATTTCTGATCAAAATATCTCTGCTGCTCAGGCTAGCTACGTTGATTCCAGTGGTTCGATCTTCATCCACGGTCTGCAAAGCGGCGTGGAGTTCACCTACTAAGCTGTGGTGCTAAATCTTTGATGAAAACGACAAACCCCAGTCGGCGCTCAAGGCACCGGCTGGGGTTTTTTTATTGTGAAAGAAGAGTTGCAAAGCCAAGGGGTTGCAACCCCTTGGCTTCAAGCAGGCCCCTCACCCCACCATGCCCGTCAAATTTTGAAACAACGGGTCGCTGCGCATCGGATCGAAATCGGGTTCGTCATGCACAAAGTCTCGGAAATTGCCGTCAATCTCAAGGGCATTGGCCAAGCACTGAAGAGATTGGCAACTGTCGTGAGCCAAGCTCCAGTAGCAGGCGAGGTTGTAGTGAAGGATCGCCTCGCCCGGCTCAATTTCGATGGCCTGCTCGAGCGATTCGATAGCCCGACGGATGTGCCCCTCACGTTTGTAACACCAAGCCAGCGCCATCCAAACGTGAATGTCGTCGGGGATCAGTTCCAAGCTGCGACGAAGCGGGAAAATGGCCTCGCGGTAACGCCGCATTTCTCGAAAGCACTCACCCAGCAAATAGCTGCCTCGCGCGTCGCTGTGAACGATCTTGCCCCAGCGCTGCAACGAACCTATGGCATGCCCGGGCATGCCCAACTCGAGATAGCCTTCTGCCTCGCGGCGCACCCGTTGTAATCGATCTCTTTTGAGAAAAGTCATCGCATCTCTTGAGAGTTGGGAAGTTTTGGTTCCCTTTTCTAGCCGCGGCATCATGCTGACGCGGAATCGAATAGTTTGGCGAAATGCCCGTCGGAAAAGATTTAGTACTAGAAAAGCTATTTGATTCTACTCGCCAATTTGCATGAATCCAAATCGTTGGCCAAAAGACGTGTCGTAACTCGTGAGCACGTAACTGATAACGTGCTGAAAATCGAGTTGCACGAAGACGCGGATTGATTTGGAAAGAGAAAGTCTCGCGGCAAATTCTCGCTCGACCGCTTGTTTCGCCAATCCAACGGCCTGCGGCGGCACGAGGTCTTTTTGCATCAAGCCGGCTGGAGCCTCGGCTTCGCTTCTCTACGGCAAAAACACTTGTTTTTGAGTGCTTTCTTCGAGTCGGCCCTGCTTTACCGTCGCTCGCCCGGGTTGAGGCACGTTGCTTGCGATAGCTAGTGCGTCCTCAAGGTGAGCCGCACGGCGCTAGCCGCGGGCTGCGTAGCGTAGCGGCATACCCCCCACGGCCCGACGCTAGCGCGTTGCGGCTCACTAAAACCCCATTCAGAGTTCGCCCTTGACCCGTGCTCTACTAACCATTTCTGCAGTTGCTATCCTGAGCTATTACGTAGCTCATCTGGAGCAGGCCCAGGGACAGCTCCCGGCTACTAGTCGCTGGGTGCGTACGGTGGACGGCTGGGAACCTAGCGGGGTGCTTCGAGCCGAGCCCCGTCCGTCGGAGGCGACCGAGCTTCACCCACTGCTGGTCGCCGGCTTCCAGCTCGGGGCATCGCTCTTCGTATTGCTCGCTTTTCCTAGTCGCAAGCCGGCGACGCGGCGGGTCAGTCGCGTCAGGGTTCATAGGCGTCCGGCGTGGCCAACAGCGCTATCAAAGTCGATCCGCACTCGTTAGCGCCGTCGGCCACGACGAATTTCCCGGCAAATCCCGTTTTTTAGATATTTTGCACGGATTCTTGCACGAAAACCTCCGCCAATCGGCACTACTCTCCTTGGACACATGCCCTTTTTTGAGAATTGGCCCCCCTTTAGAGATGACCGATGCGACTCACCCTCCGTACCTTGCTAGCGTACTCCGACGACATTCTCGAGCCTGCCGATCATGAAGATCTCGGCAGGAAGATCGAGGCTAGCGATTTCGCCACCGAGCTTATTCACCGCTCGCGAGACGTGGTACGCCGATTGCGCCTCAGCGCTCCTGAGGTATTGGCCAGCGGGGGAGACGGAGTCTTGGAGTCGGTCAACGTTGCCGATGCCAACGCAGTGGCCGAGTATTTGGACAACACGTTGTCGCCCGAGGACGTGGCAGAGTTCGAACGGATGTGTCTCGAACCGGGTAGCGGTGCAGACATGCACTTGGCAGAAGTCGCTTCTTGCCACCATGTGCTAACGATGGTGTTGGGCGAGCCAGCCGACATCGACCTCGACGTCCGGCATCGGATGTACGATTTGCCCGAAAAACTCCTCAGTGGTCAAAAACTACAGGATCAGGAACTACCAGGTCAGAAACTACGGATCGAGCCCGCGCATGTTGCTCCTCCCCAAGCTCCTCCCCAGCCGCCAGCCGCAGAAGTGGCTGCTCCTCCTGTCGCAAGAGTCGACCCTGCCGTAAGAGTCGGTGCACAGGCAACCGAAGTGCCCGACTATTTGCGAGCAGCGACCGCCTCTCGACAGCGCGGCAAGCGCTGGGCGATGGTTGCCACTTTGCTGGCAGTGGCAGGCATCACGGGGTTTTTAGTAACTGGAGGATTAAAGAAAACCGGGCTTCCCGAGGAGGTAGTCCAAGCAGAACTTGATGCGGCTGTCGGGCAGATTGATATCGAGAGCGTCGAGGCAGATGCCGCAGTGGATTTTTCCATTGCAATGAAAGATGAAGAGACGGTTGTGGCACCAAGTAGCGAGGCGCCCTCCTTCGATTCAAAAGTTGTCGCTCCAGAAGTTCGTGTAGATGAATCGGAAGCCCCAGTAACAGGGTCAAGCCTGACTGCAGGGCAACCTGAGGAGTCGGCGGTCGTCGAGCCTCTCGATCTCGACTTAGAATTCCCCGAGGGAAATCCCGACCCTTCTGATTTGGCCGGGATGCCTACCGAGACGCCTGAAATGGAGTTGCCGACTGTTGGGTTGCCGGCTGAGGATGCCAAAATGAAAACGCCCGGCATTGCGGAGCAGCAGCCGCTGAGGGTCGCCTCGACAGACAGAACCCCTGTCTCAAACGCTACCTCTGAGAAAGAAGCGGTTCCTAAAATTCAGGGGCCCGTGCAGCTCGGCACCTATTTGGGCAACAACGACGTACTGCTGAGATACGAGCAATCCGAGGACAAATGGGTACGGATGTTACCGCGAAGTGAGGTAATGACGGGCAGCTATCTGTTGGCGCTGCCAAAGTTTCGCATCCACGTGGTGCTCGGCGATGTAAACGCCTATCTCTCGGGAGGCACCCGGGTGGGACTCCCGCTAGGTGATGCAACAGCAGGGAACGATGCAGCGGCCGACCTGGAGCTCGCGCTCGATTATGGCCGCGTGCTACTCAATGCCGGTTTGAAAGGGAGTCGAGTTGTGCTGCAAGTAGGCGACGAAGTACGCCGTCTCCAGTTGGCAGGATCGGCCAGCTTGGCCGTCGAGGTCCAACGCATTTTCGTACCGGGAAGTAACAACGAGCAAGAATCTTCGCCGGTCGAGGCGACTTGGTATCTCACCAGTGGCACCGTCGATTGGCTCGTAGAAGCCGGGGAGCCGCAAACTAGGGAGGCCCCTGCCATGTGGACCACGGTCGGCGGCGTCGACGATCTGCCTCAGCCCATCGAAGAGTTGCCAGCGTGGATCGATCGCGAGTTAATGACCGATTTGCAACGTCGCGCTCGAAACACTTTGGCAGAAGAGCTGGTTCCAGGTGAGCCTGTCGGAATCCGGCTATTGGAACTCAACGACCCTCGAAACAAAGGTCGAAGAAGCGAAGTGCGCTCGTTGGCGGCCGAGGCAAGTGTGTACGTCGGACAGTTCGAGCCTTTCGTGAAGGCGCTAAGCGATAAAGATCAACGTCGATCATGGGAGACGCAGATCAAAACGCTACGCCAAGCCTTGGCCCTGAGCCCCGACGTGGCTGCCAAGATTCATCAAGCGTTTATTGACCTGCGAGGGGAACAAGCGGCTCAAAATTTGATGGAAATGGTCGCGGGATACGACAAGGCCTCGCTTGGCAAGACGCCTGAGGCAGTTCAGGAAGGTGCGGTTGGGACACTCGTCGGGAGGCTAGAAAGCGATAGCCTCGACATTCGAGTGCTCGCGATCTACAACTTGAACGAAATCATGGGAACGACCTCTCTGAAAGGTTTTCGAGCGGACGAGTCGAGCCAACGTCGTAAAATCGCGGTCGCCAAGATTCGAGCCAGCTTGCAGGCGAATGAGTTGGTGCCGAAACCTTAGGAGGCTGGCAAGCTGGAATGGCACACCGCTTGTTCCGGCCTCCAGCTCGATCTTCGGGCCAATTCAAAGAAATCGGGCAAAAACCCGCGATTTCTCCCTCCAAAAGTCGCTGGCACAGTAGGTTTGTCTCCCAGCTCGAAAACCGCTAGAATGGGGCTCTCCGGCGGATTGTCCGCCACGAAGGAGGCCCCTCAGATGGCCCCCAAGTTGGGGCCAAAAGTTGGGCCAGAAGTGATATTTTCATGCACCACGCAGGGAGCGCACACCGTGCAGCAGACTTTAGCCGTTCGACATGGACATTTGGCCGAAGCCACTCAGGAAAAATTGAAGAGCCGAGTAGGCAAATTGAGTCGCTTTTTCGATCGTTTGATGTCGGTCGAGATCATCGTGGATCTGAGCGACGAGCAGATGCCTCAGGTAGACCTCCTCGTGTCTGCGGAACATAAGCACGATTTTGTCGCTCACAACAAGGCGGATAGTTTACTGTCGGCCATTGATGGGGCGGTTCAGAAGATTGAACAGCAGTTACGGAAGTACAAAACGCGAGTCCAACAGCGACATCGCAACCCTCAGGCACGACGGCAGGAAATAACCACCGACGGCGAGGTGACTGAGAGTGAAGAGTAGTTAGTCGTTGGTAGTTAGTCGTTCGGCTTATCGTTTGTAGCCCGACGACTAACAACTGGCTACTAATTACCGACGATAACAACCAAATCGAAGGAAGGTACAGCACGTCATGAAGTTTGTTGATTTTGTAAGCCGCGATGCAATTCGCACGAGTATTGATGTCGACAGCAAGGATCAGGTGATCCGTGCCATGGCGACCGCGCTGCTCGAATCAGGCAAAGTTTCTGAAGACCAACACGAAAGTATCATCGAAGCAATCCTTAAACGCGAGGAATTAGGCAGCACCGGCATCGGCCGGGGCGTGGCCGTGCCTCACACGAAACATCCGAGTGTTAGCGAACTGGTAGGGACCGTAGCCATCAGCGAAGATGGGGTGGATTTCGACAGCTTGGACGGCGAAAAGGTCCACCTGCTGTTCCTGCTCGTTTCGCCACCCGATCGGCCTGGAGACCATCTTCGGGCGTTAGAAAACATTTCTCGCCAGTTGCGAGATGAAACTTTTTGTCGTTTCCTCAAGCAAAGCAAGACTCCCGACGATGTCTGGCAGTTGCTTGAAGAAGCCGACAACAATCAATTTGTTTAGTGATCTGAAGGGCGTGGCCGGAGGAAGGCGGGAGATTTTAGGCTCGAGGCGGTAGTGCGCGTGAATAGCACGAGCAGTTCCATCCCAACCGTCTGCCGTCTCACACCTACGGCCTAGCGCAATACGTCCATGGAAATGCCAGTTGTAAAAAAAACGGTAGTGATCAACAACCCGCAAGGGATGCATATGCGCCCTGCGGAATTGTTTGCGCGACTGGCACAAAGTTTTGAATCAGAAATCAAAGTGATTCGCGAAAGCCTGTGTGTAGATGCCAAGAGTATCATGCATGTGCTGACGTTGGGTGCCAGGCAGGGTACTGAATTGACCCTCCAAGCCCACGGAGCAGATGCAGAAGAAGTCGAGGCTATTGCCCATCTGGTTGATCGCGATTTTGAAACCGATGAAACATTGAGCCGTGGAAGGTCGAGTTAGCTGGCATCCGGTTTTCGTGAAGTCTTCCAAAGACAAGAAGTCTCCACGAGGCCCTCTGGCTACTTGCTCCTCTGCGGACCAAAAAACCACGAGCGTCCGGCAGAGTTGCTGGAAAGCGAGCGTGCTGAGCGGAAGAAGTAAATGGAACCTAAGACTATCAGCTGTCTGTTGGAAGACAGAGAACTCGTTTTTGGCTGATAGCTGCCCCATTCTTCTTGCCCGCCGCCCGCCGCCCATGCGTCGTTGCCGACGCTCGATGAGAGGGCGCAATGGAACGCCTCCAGGGTATTGCCGTATCGCCAGGCATAGCAATCGGCGAGGCACTCGTACTCGACAACGAGGGACCCGTCGCTTTCTGCCGCGCGATGCGGTCGAAGACGAAATCGAACGCCTGCATGGTGCTTTGGAAGCTGCCGCTTCTGAAGTCGAATTCAACCGCCAGCAGGTGGCCGATCATTTGGGCGAGCAATATGCGGCCATCTTCTCCGCCCATCTGCAGATGCTGCGTGACCGTCGCTTGCATGAAGAAATCGAGGAAATGATCCGCGAACGGCATTATTCGCCCGAGTACGCAGTAAGCCGAGCGTTACGTCGCTACGCCAAGGTGTTTCAGTCGCTCGAAGGTCAGTACATGGCCGAGCGCGCAAACGACATTTTTGACATCGAGAAGCGGATTCTCAGAAACCTGCTGGGGGCAAGCCGCGAGGAATTGGCACAGGTCACTTCCCCCGTTTTGGTCTTGGCCCACAATCTGACTCCCAGTGAAACGGCGAATTTGAATCCCAAATTTGTTTTGGGAATGGTGACCGAAAGGTAGCCATACCGCGATTGTTGCCGAGGGCTTGGGGATTCCCGCAGTCGTAGGCGTCGGCTCGTTTCTCACGGACGTGTCGGGGGGCGATAACGTAATTATCGATGGCGATCAGGGGCCATCCTGCGTCCCGACGAAGAGACGATCGCCCGGTATCGCTATGAAGTCGAAGAGCAGCGAACCCTTGCAACCAAGCTCGAATCGTTGCGCGATTTGCCGGCCGAGACCACCGACGGGACAAGAATCGACTTGCTGGGGAACATCGAATTTCCCTACGAAGTCGAGCAATGTCGGCTACGGGGAGCCTCAGGGATTGGCCTCTATCGGACCGAATTTCTCTACCTGGGTTGCGATGACGATCCCACCGAAGAAAGCCACTACGAGGCCTACGCCTTGGTGGTGCAAGCGATGGGCGAGAAGCCCGTGATCATGCGTACGCTCGATCTCGGCGCAGACAAGATGCGCTCGTTGCCAGATCCGGAAGACGAACGAAACCCTTTTTTAGGCTTGCGCAGCATTCGACTTGCCCTGCGAAATCGAGATCTGTTTCGCATCCAGTTGCGAGCGATGCTGCGAGCAAGCGTGCTGGGTGACCTGCGGATCATGTTTCCTATGGTCAGCACGATCATGGAGTTTCGGCAGGCAAAAATGGTGCTGGCCGACGCGATGGAAGATTTAGAAGAGGCCGGCGTTGCTTTCAACCGCGAATTGAAGGTCGGAATGATGGTCGAAGTGCCTTCGGCAGTCATGATGATGGATCGGTTTGTGGAAGAAGTCGACTTTTTCAGTATCGGAACCAACGACCTCATCCAATACTGCTTGGCCGTCGATCGGAGCAACAAAGACGTTGCGAATCTTTATACGGCAGCCGATCCTGCGGTGATACGCATGATCGAAATGGCGGTCCGCGCGGCGAACGAGAGCCAAGTTCCGATCAGCATGTGTGGACAAATGAGCGGCAATCCGATGTACACGATGTTGCTGTTGGGCATGGGGCTACGTTGCCTGAGCGCAACGCCTGCCGCCATACCCGAAGTCAAAAGAGTTTGCCGAAGTGTCTCGATCGAACATTGCGAGAGCATCGCCAAGCGAGTGAGCTCCTTGGAAGATGCGCGGCAAATTAAAACATTCCTCAAAGAAGAACTCTCAAAAGTATTTCCAGAATTCCCATTGTAAAGAAGCGGTTAACAATTTGCTTTCTATTTCTAAGCTAACGGCTAACAGCTAACCGCCCTAAAGAAAGAATGAACCATGAAACAAGAGATGTTAATCAACGTCGCCCAGCCGGAAGAATGCCGGATCGCGGTCGTTGAAGATGGGCAGCTCGAAGAACTCTACGTCGAGCGAAGCAGCCAGGACAATTACGTCGGAAACATTTACAAAGGAAAGATCGTCAACCTCGAGCCAAGTATCCAAGCGGCTTTCGTCGATTTTGGAGTTGGCCGGAACGGCTTTCTGCACATTAGCGATGTCGAGTCGCAGTACTTCCGCCAGGGCGGATACGATCCCGATGTCCCACTACAGCCCGACGGGTCTCAAAGGGTTCCGAAGGAGGGCGAAGAGGATTCGGACTCGGGCGGTCGCGGGGGCACGGCAACCGCAACGCGGCGGCCAAGGCTTGGAGTTCGGCCTCGCATCAAGCCTCCGATCCAAGAGATTTTTCGCCGGGGCGACGAAGTGCTCGTTCAAGTGATTAAGGAGGGCATTGGCACCAAAGGCCCCACCCTTTCGACCTACATCAGCATCCCAGGCCGCTACTTGGTGCTGATGCCCGCACTCGGACGCATTGGCGTGTCACGCAAAATCGAAGACGAAGGCGAACGCCGCCGACTACGAGACATCCTCCGAGAGCTCAACCCTCCCAAAGGGCTTGGGTTTATTGTTCGCACCGCGGGAACCGATCGTAGCCAGAAAGAGCTGTCGCGAGACCTCGCCTATCTGCTCCGCCTGTGGAAAGTGATCGTCCGGCGAATCAAGAAGACGACTGGGCCGGTCGATATCTACGAAGAAAGCGACATGATCATTCGCACGATCCGCGACATTTTTACTGGAGATGTCGACTCGATCCAAATCGACGAGCCCAAGGCCTACGAACGGGCCAAGGAATTTTTGCAAATCGTCATGCCCCGCTATGTGAATCGGCTCCAGCTTTACGAAGGCAAGGAGCCCCTGTTCCACAAATACAAATTGGACGAAGAAATTTCGAACATCAACCACCGACAAGTCCCCCTTCGGGGCGGCGGTTCGCTCGTCATTGATCAAACCGAAGCGCTCGTGGCAATCGACGTCAACAGCGGCAGCTTTCGGACCGATGGAACGGCGGAAGAGTCTGCTTTCAAACTCAACCAAATCGCGGCCAAAGAGATCGCCCGGCAATTGCGGTTGCGCGATCTTGGCGGGGTGGTGGTCAACGATTTCATCGACATGCGAAAAGACCGGCATCGGCGTGTCGTTGAACATATTCTTCGCGATGCCGTAAAACGCGACCGGGCGCGCACCAAGATATTGCGCACCAGTCCCTTCGGACTTATCGAAATGACACGGCAACGCATCCGGCCGAGTCTCAAGCGAAGTGTTTACCGAGAGTGCCCCGGCTGTACCGGATCGGGCCTCGTCAAGTCGGCCGAGAGCATGGCAATTGAAGTGATGCGGAAAATCCAGATGTGTGCTCATCAGGAGCGGATCGCCAAAATCTCGGTTTTCGTCGAAGAGGAAGTCGCCAACTACCTGAACAATCGCAAAAGGCGGGATCTGACCAATCTCGAAGACGAGCACGAGTTGCAGGTGCTCGTCATGGGCCGCGAGGACGTTTCGCCGGAGTTTTTGAGGGTCGAGTGCGAAGATAGCTCGGGCCGAGAGATAAAGCCCGGGAGCCTTTAGCGAGCCGCTGGCGTAAGCCCGCGGACCAAAGGGCCTTGGCATCCGGTTTGCCCCCTCGGCGCAGGGTCGTAGAAAGACTACGATACAGGGCTCGCCACTGCGGCAAGCGGTTTCCTACAATAACCCACCAACCAAACTAGACAATCATGTATGCAATCATTGCCGACGGCGGACGCCAGTACAAAGTAGAAGAGGGCCAAGAGCTGGCCATCGATTTCCGCGACATTTCCGCTGGAGAAAAACTCTCCTTCGAGAACGTGTTAGCCGTCAGCGATGGCAGCGGCGATCTCAAGCTGGGCACCCCGACGATTGACGGCGCCCGCGTCGAAGCCGAAGTCGTCGGTTCAGAGAAAGGCGAAAAGCTCGTCGTCCAGAAGTTCCGTCGCCGCAAGAACTCGCGTCGCAAGACGGGCCATCGCTCGGTCTACACGCGCATCAAGATCGCGAAGATCTCGGCCTAGCGAGTGTTGTTCTCCGGTCGCTGGTTTTTGCTTGTCGGCCTCTCCTAAGCGTTTCGAAGCCAAGCACTTATTGGGTGCCTCAAAACTAGCCAGTGAACACTGGTTTTACCTCTCTTCAGACTGGTTTGCTGATTTCTGGGACTCTTCTGCTCCTTTTCTTCGGCCTCAGACCCGGCGGGCGCTTTGGCTGTTTTTGATTTGCTCGTGCGGCTACCGAACCGGTTACTCTTGCCTGTGACCGTAATGATTTCAGCATGATGCAAGAAGCAGTCGAGAATGGCAGAGGGGGGCTTCTGCCGGCGCAATTGCTGCCCATCAATCGGCGTACATGTCGCGGATGGCCACGACCTCGCTGAGGCATCCCAAAAATAGATC
>JAADIN010000048.1 GCA_013151315.1 Planctomycetota bacterium
GTTTGTCCAACCGCCGCGTGTATGGAGGCGTAGCAACGTTTTATTCGCCACGTCTTGTTGCAATTTCAAAACTGGCTTCATTCAGGCAAATCACTGCAAATTTAGGAGCCTGCCAATACTATCGAAGTGGTGTTTACCAAGAAGTGTCAAAAAGGAGGGGGCAAATTAGGACCCTTCTATTTCAGCGTGAATCGATAAATCAGCAAGCCCTTTGTGCCGCCCTTTGGCAATACTTGGACACCATCAGAAGAAACGTTTCTCGTTCAATAGGCTTCGTGGTATAGTCGTCGCAGCCTGCCTCGATACATTTCTTCCGGTCGTGCTTCATCGCATAGGCGGTCAAAGCGACGATGGGGTTTTCATATCCTTCGGCGCGTAATTTTCTTGTTGCGCCATAACCGTCAAGCACAGGCATCTGTATGTCCATAAGAATAAGATCGAAGGGATTGTTTTCTTCCTTTGCGGCCAGAGCAAGCTCTACGCCCACCTGTCCGTTTTCGGCCAGAGTCACTTCGGCTCCCGCGTTTTTCAGCACACAAGAAATGAGCCGTTGGAAGTCGGGAGCATCTTCTACGACCAGGACGTTGCCAGAGAGCCTAACCGCCAATGGCGAGACAGAGACACTTGTTCTTTCAGGAGCGCCTGTTTCGGAAGATTCTTCGATTTCTTCAACCTTATTTTGAACTTCCGTTTCGAGGGTAACGGCAAATGTACTTCCTCCTCCCAAGACGCTTTCCACGGTAAGGTTGCCGCCAAGGAGCTCCGTCAGTCGCTTGGAAATCACCAGTCCAAGGCCTGTCCCTCCGAACCGACGCGCAGTCGACTTCTCAGCCTGTGCATACGAATTGAAAAGTTCGGCCTGTTGTTCTGGCGACAATCCAATACCGGTATCTATGATTTCAAAGCGAATGTGTGGATTCAGCGTGCCGCGATCGTCGTCCATTTTGGCGACCAGTCGCACTCCGCCGGTTTCCGTAAACTTGATCGCGTTGCTCACGAGATTGACCAAAATTTGGCATAAACGAGTTGGATCGGTCTGAATCAGGTTCGGTATTTGGCCCTCCTGTTGAACCTCAAGCGAAATGCCTTTGCCCTTGGCTTGCTGTTGCAAAAGAGAAACGACATTCGTGAGTATCTGCTGGGGTGAGCATTCGATGCGTTCGGCAGTCATTTTCCCAGCGTCCATTTTCGACAAGTCGAGAATATCGTTAAGAAGTGCAAGCAGGTGAGCTCCATTGCGACGGATGACTTCGAGCGAATCGGAAGCCTCGGGTCCCCAGTTCTCCTCAATCATCAGATCGGTATAACCCAAGATAGCAGTCAGAGGGGTACGAATTTCGTGGCTCATCGTGGCGAGAATATCATCGCCTGTCGCATTTTCAGTGGTTTTCACTCCAGACTTTTCATGCTCCAGTTGCTCGATACGCGACCGAAATTGATGGATCTGCCGCTCGACGTAAGTCTTTGCCTGTTCGACGTCTTCCAGTTGGTTCAACGTGAATTCCAGCAGGTCTCGGTCCTTTTTGGAGGCTTCCTTTTGCTCCAATGCTTGGCGAACAATAAGGCCAAGTTCTACGACGTCGCATGGTTTGGTAAGAAATCGATAAACGCCGCCCTCATTGATCGCTCGAATTACCGCCGGGATGCTCGGCTGGCCAGTAAGCACAATGCGCACGACCTCAGGAAAATGCTCGGCGACCCACGCTAGCAGCTTGGTGCCACTCATGCCGGGCATGTTTTCGTCGGAAACGATAAGATCGATGTCATGGGCTTTGAGAATGGCGATCGCTTCCTCAGCGGAGCGTGACGTATAGGTTCTATACGGCTGCTTTCGGAACGCACGGCTCAAAGAGTGCAGTATATTCGGTTCATCATCGACTAAGAGTATGGTGTGGTTCATCGTATCTCCTTCACGGATTGTTTTTTTGAAACATGAAAACTTTGCTAGTGCTTTGTCAGTATTGAAAATTAGGATTTGTCAAAGCACTCGACTTGCGAGAGAGGGCAACGAACATGAATGGGCTCTTGAACCCCTTTTGCCGTTCCTAGGAATTTTTTTAGCCGCTCGCACATGGACAGGGTTACCTCTTGGCCGCTGGTGAGAAGCAGGTCTCCCTGCTTACTTAGGACGTGCTCCTCCAAAACCATCCCCTCCTCCAGTTGGCTGATTGACACCGAATTGACGACGTACTTAATGCCCAAGACCGACGCCAGCGAATCGAGGAGGTTTGGGTCGTACCATCCTTCTCGGTCGCGAATAATTCGAAGTGTCAGCTCTGTCGTTTTCTCGGCCGCAATAAGTTGCACCACGTCGATGACGAGTTTGAGAATTCGGGCACCCAAGGGAATTTGGTCTGCTTGTTTTTCATCGTTCGGCATGCCCGAGCCATTAAAACACTTCTGCTGGTAGGCGATAATTTCGGCGGCCCCTCGAAGGCGGGGGATTTTTGAAATCAAGTTGTATCCAGCTTGCGGATGGTCTTGATAGGTTTGCAATTCCTCGTCTGTGAGGGTCTCTCCGTTTGAAAGTTTTGCTAAGGTCGCCTCAGGGACGGTGACACACCCAACTTGGCAAAGCATGGCCGCGATTTCAATTTCCCACGCATTGGGTACCTGGAGTTCCTGGCACATTTGGCGGACGAGACGCCGGATACTTGTGGTCTGCCCGAAAGCTGCGGGATTTACCAGCGAGAGAACCTCGGTCAATACGCTCACGCTACCGCTCAAGGTTTTTGACAGAAGATCGCGTTCGGCAGTGACGAGTTGATACTGCTTAATGCCCGCCTCAATCGCCTCGATCAGAGTCTCGGGGGCACAAGGTTTGGTGAGAAAACGAAAAATGCGTCCTTCGTTGACCGCATTGCTGGCGGTCTGCTGGTCGGCATTTCCGGTGAGCATCATCCGCACGCTTTCCGGAGCGAGTTGACAGGCTGCATTGAGGAATTGGATCCCATCCATCTCGGGCATCTGCATGTCGGACACGATAACGGCAAAGGGCCCCTCTTTAGCGACGGCTTCCAATCCTTCTTTCCCTCCAATGGCTGTCTCAACTTGAAAATGTTTGCGCAGCTGACGCTTGAATCCTTGCAGGATATTTGGGTCGTCATCAACAAGAAGAATTTTTTGGTTCATGGTAGTTCAACCTTTTTAGCTATTAGCGTTTAGCCAGAGGGGAAACTCTGAGCCTTTCTCGCTAAGAGCTAACCGCTAACCGTTATTTTGCTATTCGCCATCTCTCGCCATGTCGGAAGTTGATCGGCAACCCCGCAGTCCTCTAAGTAATCCATGTCCATGTTGAGATCGACCGTGATGTTACTGTCGGAAGCCTGGGTCTCGTTCACTAAAACATTAGCGACATGGACTGCCGTCAAGGGGCTAAAATCTTCCGCCATACATTTCCTCGGGTGGTGGTGAAAGGCCGTTGCCTCGACGATCGAGTCGGTCATGCCCCAGAGGCCAAGTAGGTAGGCTCCCACGTTTGCGTGGCATGCACCGAGACATTCGAGCTCGGCATCACACAAAGAGACTTGATTTTCCCGTGCAAACGTCAATGTTTTCCCGTATTGCTCATGGATGTTTGCTACCAACAATAACTGTCCGACATCATGAAGTAATCCTGCGAGTAGCGCATCTTCCGCCAACTCTTTGTCATCGCTTTGACTCTGGGCAATTTGCTGGGCAAGCTGGCTTACCGCCAGACTGTGTTCCATGAGCGCATCCATGGAAAACCCTTGGTAATTCTCCGAGGAAAACTGCGAAAAGATACCTGCCGAAAGCACGAGTGGTTTGATCACATTGAGGCCAAGCATTGCCGCCGCATGGGTTGGGCTCTCGACGCGTCGCGGAATGCCAAAAAAGGAAGAGTTGACCATTTGCATGAGCTTGGCAGACATGGCGACATCTTGGGTAATGAGCTCTGCGACCCCTTGAACCGAAGCCTCCTCTGACTGCAACTCCTCCAGCAGCTCGGTGTAAATGTGCGGCAGACTGGGGAGCGTCGTCACTTGGGAAACAAGCCGTATGAGCGACTCTTCGCTTAGCGTGTCTCGGAGAGAGCAAGCGCGAGCGACCGTCGATTTCAACGCCTCGGCATCGCAGGGCTTCGACAAATACTGGTGCGCCGGGGTAACCGCTCGCAGGACGCTAGTCTGGTCGGCCTGACCTGACAGAATGATCCGCACCGTTCCAGGATATCGGGTCATTGTCTCCGCGAGAAGCTGACTGCCCTCCATTCCCGGCATTCGCATGTCGCTTACCACGACATCAAACGGTGAGACGGCCATCAGCGCCAGCGCCTCCTCGCCGCTTTCGGCAAACTCCATTTGCCACGCGTCGCGCTGGCCGCGCAGCATGCGACGGAGTCCGGCCAAGACGTTGGGTTGATCGTCAACAAATAGTACACGCATTTTCATGCTCACCCGCTCCTTGTGTTTGTCGTTCCTCTTCGATAGGCAGCCGAACAAGGAACGTGGTCCCTTTGCCGAGTTCGGTTTCGCAGTCGATGGTGCCGCCGTGCTTATCAACCACCACCGAACGTGCGATCGCCAAGCCTTGTCCTGTTCCCTTGCCAACTCCCTTGGTTGTGAAAAAGGGGTCAAAAATTCTTGCCCGAACGTCTTCTGGGATTCCTGTGCCCGTGTCGCGAATGAATATCTCTACCCATTCGCCATCGCGACGAGTGCCTACTGTAATCGTGCCCTTTTCTGTTTTGTCATCACCCAACGTATCACCGATCGCGTGCGCTGCGTTGACAATCAGGTTCAAGAAGACTTGGTTCAACTCGGCCGGAAGGCAAGAGACCTGTGGGAGTTCGGAGTCGAACTCCGTCACCATCTCGGCCACGTATTTCCACTCGCTGTGAGCCACGGTAACCGTGGTCTCAATGGCATGCGATAAGTTGACGAGGCTTTTTTCTTCGGTTCCAGGATGCGAGAACTCTTTCATGGCCCTGACGATCTTTGCCACCCGCTCGACGCCACTGAGGGATTGGTCAATGGCCTGGGGGATTTCTTCCGTCAAGTATTCAACATCCGTCTGTTTGAGGGTTGCTTCAATTTCCACCACCAGTTGCTCATCCACTGTGCCGCTCTTGGTCGCTTGCAATAACTTTTCGAAACTGTCTAGCACGGTTTTGATGTCGCCAAACGCGTCTTTGAGAAACCGCGTGTTGTCGCCCACATATTGAGTCGGCGTGTTGATTTCATGGGCGATGCCCGCCGCCAGTTGGCCGACGGATTCCAGCTTTTGGGCCTGGGCCAACTCCATTTGGAGAGCGATAATACGAGCACCGACCGCGAGTCGGGCCAGCAGCTCCTCGTCTCGGAAAGGCTTGCTAACGTGATCGCTTGCGCCCGCCTGAAAAGCTTCGACGATGTCCTCAGGCCGATTTTTTCCGGTCAGGAGGATGGCATAAACCCAGTTTGTGGATTTTTGTTCCCTTATCTTCTGGCAAACCTCGAGCCCGCTCATGCCTGGCATCATCCAATCGATCACAGCAAGGTGGCATCCGCCGTTGGAAATCACTTCCCATGCCTGCTCGCCATCTTCGCAGGCAAGCACGTCGTAGCCCGCTCCTTCCAGCGTGTCTTGCAACATGGTTCGCGTAAGCGCACTGTCATCAGCTATTAGAACTCGCATCGTCGACCTCCGAGAGTTGTCGAGAAGAATGGATTGGTAGCCGAACAAGGAACGTGGTCCCTTTGCCGGTCTCAGTTTCGCAGTCGATGGTGCCGCCGTGCTTGTCGACCACCACCGAGCGGGCGATCGCCAGACCTTGCCCTGTCCCCCTACCAACTTCTTTGGTGGTAAAGAAGGGGTCGAATATCCTTGTTCGAACGTCTTGTGGAATCCCGGTCCCTGTATCGCGGATGAAAATCTCTACCCAATCCCCATCGCGACGAGTGCCTACCGTGATCGTGCCCTTTTCCGTGGCATCATCGCCCAACGTATCACCAACCGCGTGCGCTGCATTGACAATCAGGTTCAAGAAGACCTGATTCAACTCGCCTGGAAGGCCAGGCACTACTGGCAACTCAAGATCAAACTCGGTGATCATCTCGGCCACGTACTTCCACTCGTTACGAGCCACCGTAATCGTGGTCTCGATGGCCTCGGTCAGGTTGACGAGGCTTTTTTCCTCGGTCCCAGGGTGCGAGAACTCTTTCATGGCCCTGACGATCTTTGCCACTCGCTCGACCCCATCGAGCGATTGGCCAATAGCTTGGGGGATTTCTTCTCTCAAATACTCGATATCCGCCCGTTGGAGGGTCGCTTCAACTTCTGCCACCAGTTGCTCATCGACCGATCTCTCTTTGGCTGCCTGCAATAGCTTTTCGAAGCTGTCGAACACCGTGTCGATGTCTCCAAACGCGTCTTTGAGAAACCGCGTGTTGTCGCCTACATATTGAGTCGGCGTGTTGATCTCGTGGGCGATGCCTGCCGCTAGCTGGCCGACAGCTTCCAGTTTTTGTGCATGTGCCAATTCGGTTTGCAGTTGGTGCCGCTGAGTGACGTCGCGAATAATCGCCGTAAGCAAATACGCGTTGTCCAAATGAACTTCGCTCACGGCAAGTTCCATCGGGAAGAGGGTGCCGTCTTTCCGCTTGCCCTCGACTTCTCGATTGATTCCAGCGGCCTTCGCGTGGTCGGTACGCAGATAGTTGGTGGGGTGTTGGTTGGGTTTCTCTCCTGAGGGTGGTGGAATCAGCATCGAAACGTTCTTGCCAACCACCTCCTCCGTCCTGAAACCGAACATCTTGGCGGCCGCCTCGTTGAAAGACTCCACCACTCCTTGCGCATTGATCGTCACAATTCCTTCGTTGGCTGTCTCCAAAATCGCCTGCAAGCGAGCTTCTCGCTCCTCCAACAATCGGACCGTTTTAATTTGTTTCTCTGTGGCAGATTGAAGTTCCTGCGTGCGACCAATCACACGCTGTTCCAACTGTCTCGATTCTTCGCGCTGCTTACGGACGACAAGCGATATACAACTGAACCCCAAGATGCCTATTCCAACAATCACCCACCACGATTCCTGTAAAGCAGCTTCGGTCTTCGTGGTCGCGTATTTCATGGGAAAAGAGACCTCAAGGATCCCTCGCACATCCCCTTCTCGCCAATCGTTCTTCGGCGTGTCCGGGTGGGTATTGTGACAATGGACGCAACTCGCCCGCATACGATCGGCAACGGCATACCGAACCGTGGAATGGCCGTTTTCGTCTTGGAAGCGGTAGAATGGTTTGTTGGGGTTCTGAGTGACAGAAGCCCAAGCCTCACGCGAAAAGTCGTCTTTCAACCCGCCCGTCTTGCTGCGCCAGGGGAATGGATAGGGACTGTACAACTGGGTTTGGCCCCCCCCCTCATTCTTGGCCAAACGATTTCCTAAAAGCATGCTTAATGTGGCTGGAAGGGGAATGGCCCCAGGTCGATTCTTGTAATCATGCGTGATTTCGAGGCCATGACTCTTTGCCGTACTGACAACTTCCGAGGTGTATAGCGAACGAAATTCTGCCACCGCCTCGGAGTACCGAGCAGCGTGCTGGATTGCTGACAATTCGACTAGCTGCGAACTTTGGCGTGCTTGATGCCATGAGAGACCAGCAATAGCGAAGGCAAATAGCACCGAAAACGTGATGACGGTTCGGTCGCATAATAGACCGACGAGACCGCCAGTCGTGCTCCCAGTCGACCGTCGGAGATTCCCGAAGAGAGCCTCCTTGTTTTTTAGTTCCATTTCCCTGCCCCTTAGCCTCTTTCGCTTTTTTGAAAGGAGCCGATTTGAATTTGAGTCGCATACCATTGCTATGGCCTTGCTAAGTAAAGGCCGCAAGAGAGTTTGCACATTCTGCTTTCACAACAGTAGGTTGTTAATTTCAGCAGTCGCAAGAAGAATACTTTTCAATCGAAACGAATTGATGCATTCACACCTAACCCGTGACGCGAGCAGCTTACAGAATGACAAAGAGCCTGCTAGAAATTTATGCAGTAGGTACTTTTGCACCAGACATGGGATTTTTACATCCATTCGCAATTTTATGTTCGTAAGCTCCAAAGCGAGCCGGCTCGTCCCCGAGCCCGAATACCATGGACAGATCGCTTGAGCAAAAAACGCAAAGGACAACCGATTCAGAGCCTAGCTATCAAACTACTGCTTAGACTTGACCCACAAGATTGGTATCGAGAAACTCAGCATCTTGCTTGTTCAAGAACTCACTTCGGATTGCCCGGATTTTCTCGAAGGAGGAATCAAAAGCGGCGGCCACTTCCGGGTCAAAGTGTTGCCCGACGCCCTCTTGAATGTTTGCCAACACTTCCTCTTCGGAAAAAGCCGGCTTGTAGGGCCGCTCAGAAGTGAGGGCATCGTAGACATCGGAAATGGCCACAATCCGTCCCACCAAGGGGATTTCCTCCCCCGCAAGGCCCCGTGGATACCCTTTGCCATTCCACTTTTCATGGTGCGTCAGCGCAATGGAGGCTGCCATCTCAAGAATGGGGTTTTCCAGGCTTTCGCACGTCGTACTAAACTCGTGGCTATCCCACTGCTGGAACACACTTCCCATATTCGAGTGCTGCTGAAGAATCGCCGCGCCGATTTCGCAGTGCTGCCGCATGATGTGCCATTCGTCTTCGGTCAGCTTGCCTGGCTTCAGAAGAATCGAATCTGGAATGCCCAGTTTTCCGATGTCGTGAAGCGGCGAAGCAAGAAAGAGACGGTCAGCGAAATCACGGTTCAATCCGAGCGTCTCAGCAATCACACGACTGAAATAACCGACACGGAGAATGTGATTTCCTGTATCCTCATCGCGAAATTCTGCCGCTTTGCCGAGTCGCCAGATGATATCCAGCCGGGATGCCTCAAGCTGCCTCGTTCGCTCTCGAACCTTTTGTTCCAAGAGATCATTCTGGCACTTGAGTTCATCCTGATAGGCTTTCAATCGCAGAACACTTCGCAGGCGTGCTACGAGGTCTTCTGCTACAATAGGCTTGTTGAGTAGATCGGTTGCACCCAGATCCAATGCCCTACGTTTAAGGTCGCGATCTGACGAGCCTGTGAGGACAATGATGGGCACGTCCCGTGTCTGCTCTGCCTGCCGAAGCCGCCGAATGAGTTGAAGCCCATCCATTCCCGGCATTTGGGCATCGGTTACGACGGCGTCGAAGTCGGAGCCAAGTAACTCCGCCAGCGCAGCATGAGGACTGTCGAAGAACGTCATGTCCCACGCCTCCTGCTCGCGACGGAGCATTCGCCGGAGCGAGCTTAGAATCGCCGGCTCATTATCAACAAAAAGAATTTGTTTTCTCAAGTTACCTTTTCGCTGGCTTCCTCGGCTTGTCACGGTGATACCCGCTCACGCAGAGTAAGGTGCTGGCCAAGTTTGTCCAGTATCTCGTCAAAGGACGCGGGTTTGTGCAAGAAATGCTCTGCGCCCAAACGAAGCATCTTCGCCTCCAGGCCGGGGTCGCCTTTTCCTGTGAGCACGATGACTGGAATGTCCGCCGTTTCGGCATTTTTCTTGAGGCATTCGATAATATGCTCTCCGGCACCCTGGGGCATTTGCAAGTCGGTGATGATAACATCAGGTGCTTCAGTCACCGCGAGCCAATAGCCGTGCATCCCATGAAACGCCCTTACGACCTCCACATCATAGCGATGAAGACGACGAGAAAGCGCCTCCGAGATGTTGGGGTCGTCATCGATGCACAGCACCTTGGGCCCCATTTTCTCGGCGAAGGTTGCCTCGGAAGTACTCCACGAAGTTTCTTGCATGTTGTCTGTATTCATAGCCTGCCCCTCAGTTGGTGTTCAAGTTCACACTGCATGGCATGACTGCCTTATCGTGCGCGGAATCGGAGAACTATTTCTCCCACATAAAAGATAGCTTGAAAAACTCATCGCAGCGCAGTAGTAGCTACTGCCTACAGCAACACAACCGTCACAGTTGGTGCAAATCGAACTCCTGTGAATGCAAGCTGAGCGTGGTCCAGGCGAAGGAGTGCTGCAACATTGTGAGATAATTTTCCGGCTTTCCTTTTCCATCGGGCATAAGAGCCGCCGAAAGCGGTTGATCCAAGAATGCGTTCGCTCACCTCCACGTCAACTATGTCGGTAACACGCACAGGAGAACTGCCAAGTCGAAAAGCAGAGAATGCCTGCCCTAAACATTAAAAAGGAACCACAACGGAACAACGGGAACTACGCAGGTTTTTCGTTGTTGCCGTTGTTCCGTTGTGGTTCAAATCCTTGTTTTTTCGGATTGGCTGGGACTTTGCAGTTCTCCTGGTAACACGCAGCCAATGAGTGCTAGCCAAAGTCGCGTCGGTTGCACCAATGCCGGCTCATTGCTTTGTGGAAAATGCTCTCTGGGGGGATGTCGGCCTGCTGTTGCGGTCCACGCAGACGGCGGTTCCCCTCGATATGTGAGATGCCCTGTTGAAAGACTGATGCGAATGGTTTTTCTCTGCTTAACTACTCCATCATCTCCTGCGACTTGATGAATCGCAGAGAAAGTCAAACACCCCAAAAAAAGTTTGCATGGATTTTCATTTGCTCAATCTGACCGCTACCATGAAGACGACGAGCCACGCGACTTGCTCAGGATGGACCGCAGTCACAACACCGGTCAGCAAAAAGAAAAACAAGAACATCGGTGCATACATCAGGCAGCCTCCTTCTTGTTTTGGCCGTTGGCCGTCTCCTCAAACGGTTTTACAATCTTGCGCCGTAGCCGTAGGGCCGAATGAGGAATCGGCTCAAAACCGGTTCGTGCCCGTGCCTCATTCACTGTGCGGAGCAATTTTAGTAGTTGCCGACGGACGGGAGCATAACGGGCATACGGCACACGGGCAAAATCGATCGCCAAGTTTTCGATGCTGCGATGACAAGCCCGCTCCAAGAAAAACGCCTTTAGGTCGCGGTAGGTTTCGATGTCGATTCTTACGCTGGCGTGCCACTACCCGCCCGGCACAAGTAAATGGAACAAAATCGAACACCGGCTGTTTTGTCACATCACGCGAAACTGGCATGGCATTCCGTTAGAGGATATGGGAAATTGTGGTCAGCTTGATCGGATCAACAAGAACGTCCGAAGGTCTCGGAGTTCACGCTTGGATCGATCGAAAGGAGTACGCGAAATCTCGAAAGATATCCAACAGCCAATTGGACGAAGTACGAATCCAATGAAATAAATTTCACGGAGAATGGAATTATACCATTCTTCCAAATCTCACTACTTCAAATTGACCACCAAAATTCGGTAACTTATTGTTTAGCATCCTGTTCGGAGCATTCGTTGGCTTTGCTCTCGGCCTTACCGGTGGTGGCGGGTCGTTGCTGGCGGTGCCGCTATTGGTTTACGGCCTAGCGATTGCACCGAGAGAAGCTTTTGGCATTTCACTGGCTGCAGTGGGTGTCATGGCACTCGTCGGCGTGGTGCCTCGCATTCGAACGGCGCAAGTCGAAGTCGGCACGGGGTTTCTGTTTGCCGTTGCCGGAATGTTTGGGGCACCGCTCGGAACATGGGTTGCGGGTATGATTCCTGAAACGGTGCTGCTCGCTATGTTTGCCTTCCTCATGCTCTTCGTTGCTTGGCGACTGTGGAGAGAGTCGCAGACGAAAAATGAAACAAGGCAAGCGGCATGCGAGACGGATGATAAAGGCTCAGCGTGCCAACGCACTGCAGACGGAAAACTCCGGCTCTCGTCGAGTTGCGCAATGTTGCTTGCCATGGTTGGACTCATTACAGGTTTTCTCTCGGGCATGTTTGGCGTGGGTGGTGGGTTTGTGATTGTGCCCGCCTTGGTGCTGTTCAGCCGTATGCCGATTCACAAGGCCATTGCAACTTCGCTGCTCGTGATCGTGTTGATAAGTATTTCCGGTGTGGCATCTCACTTTGCAAACGGCCGCGGAATATCGCTTGAAGTCACCGGTTTGTTCGTGATGGGCGGTGTGATGGGAATGTCCTTGGGCGGGTCGCTTGGCAAGCGACTACCAGCTTCGGTTCTTCAAAAAGTGTTTGCATGCGGAATAGCCGCAGTCGCAATTTTTATTATCAGCAAAATCTTCATCTGATTTTACGGGAGAAAACCATGTTTTTTCATCAACGATTTGTTCCTGGGTTGGCTATTTATTCGTATCTTGTCGGTGACGAGAAGACCAAGGAAGCTGCCGTCATCGATCCGACACGCGATGTCGACGTCTTTCTTGAAATCGCCAAGCGAGAAGGACTGCACATCAAGCACGTTCTCGAAACACACGTCCATGCTGATTTTGTCAGCGGCTCGCGAGAAATGAAAGATCGGCTGGGCGACGACGTGACGATTCATGCCTCGGGCATGGGTGGCGCCGACTGGACTCCCTCGTATGCTGATCATGTTGTGCAAGACGGCGAGGAAGTAAGCATAGGAAGCGTGCGCCTCAAGGCAGTCCACACGCCCGGCCACACGCTGGAACACGTTTCGTGGGCGTTGTACGATGACTCGCGAAGCGCAGAGACACCCTGGCTCGTCTTCACGGGCGATTTCGTATTCGTCGGCGATGTGGGTCGGCCCGACCTGCTCGGCGAAGAGGCTCGCAAAGAACTTGCCCACCAGCTTTATCAGAGCGTCTTCGACAAGCTGCCAGCTTTGCCCGACTTCACGGAAATTTTCCCGGGTCATGGAGCAGGGTCGCTCTGTGGCAAAGCGATCGGCTCGCGAGCCTCTTCAACGCTCGGTTACGAACGGCGGTTCAATTCGGCGCTCGTCGAAAAACTGGAAGCACAGTGGATCGACGACCTGATGAATCAAATGCCCCTCTCGCCGCCCTATTTCGCACGCATGAAACGCATCAACAAGGAAGGCCCGAAGGTAATCGGTTCAAAAATCCCAGGCCAACGCCGCTGGAGTGCGAAGGAAATTCACGAAAAAATCTGCGAAAACTGTTTGATTGTCGATGTTCGCTCGAAAGAATCGTTTGCCGGGGCGCACATCCCCGGTGCGATCAACATTCCGTTCGGTCCGACGCTGCCAACGTGGGCGGGTTGGGTATTGCCCTACGACCGTCCGACGCTAATCGTGGTCGACCATCCGCAGCAGATGCCGGAAGTGACAACGCATTTGCTCCGCGTAGGTTTTGACGACATCCAGGGCTATCTCGAAGACGGCATCGATGCGTGGCAGACAAGCGGCTACGAAATAGCGACACTTAACACGGTGCCCGTACAATCGGTGCCTGATCGAATTGCTGAGGCGACGGTTCTCGACGTTCGTACCGAGAAAGAATGGAACGCAGGCCACGTCGAGGGAGCGATTCACATTCACGGCGGCAAGCTGCAGGAAAATTATGCGATCGTGCCACGCGACAAGCCAGTTGTGGTAATCTGTGGAAGTGGTTATCGCGGTTCAATCGCAGCATCGTTCCTCAAACGCGAAGGGTACGAAGGCGTCTCGAACGTGCTGGGCGGTATGTCTGCGTGGAAAGCGGCTGGTCTGCCGATGGAGAAAATCGACGAGAATTGAAACTATGAATAAGTTAAAAATCATTATCTATCGCTGGGGGAGGCGAGCTTTGAAGCTGCTTGCCCTCGGCGTAGTCATTGCAGGCACGATCTATTGGCTCAAGTTTGCCCCGATCCAAGTCGCCACGCATCTCGTAGAGCGAGGCCCCCTTGTCGTCGAGGTCATGGGCACCGGCACGCTAGAAGCTCGTGTCGAGGCGACGATCAGTCCGAAAATCTCGAATCGAATCGAAAAAATTCTAGTCGACCAAGGCGAACATGTTTCGACTGGCGATCTTTTGGTTCAACTCGACGACGACGAACTACAGCAACAGGTTGCTATTGCTCAAGCGAATGTCGATGCTGCTGCTGCGGCAATTCATCGATTAAGCACCGATAAAAATCGGGCAACCGCGGTCTTCACTCAGGCACAAAAGAACCATGCTCGCATCCAACGACTCGTTCCCAGCAATGCTGCCACCCAAGGCGAAGCAGATAAAGCAACCGAGTCACTCGCCCTAGCCATCGCGGGGATTGCGAGCGCGGAAGCCTCGATCACCGAAGGGCAAAAAGAACGGATCACCGCCGAAAAGACACTCCAGTACCATCGTGCAAGACTCGCTGACACCGAAATCAAAGCCCCCTTCGATGGCCTGGTTGTCAAACGAAACCGCGAGCCTGGAGATGTGGTGGTTCCAGGCAGTTCTATTTTGACTCTTATCTCGATGAAAGAGCTTTGGATCAGCGCATGGATTGATGAAACTGAAATGGCAAAACTCGCAGAGCAGCAAACCGCACGGATCGTTTTCCGATCCGAGCCAGAACACTCCTACCCCGGAACCGTTGTCCGTTTGGGAAAAGAAGCCGATCGGGAAACTCGCGAATTTATCGTCGATGTGAGCCTCCTCGAACTGGCGAAGAACTGGGCCATCGGCCAACGGGCCGAAGTTTTCATCGAGGTGGCTCGCAAAGACGAAGTGACACGGTTGCCAGCCAAGCTAATTGCCACTCGCAACGACGAAGTGGGCGTGTTTGTGAACGAAGAAGAAAACGCCCGTTGGCGCCCCATCACGATCGGCCTACACAGCCGAAATTTTGTCGAAATTACCAGTGGATTACAGCCTGAGGAGGTCGTCGTCACTCCGCAAGACGAGCGCGCCACCTTGAGCAACGGTCGAAAGATTACACTGCCATGAACCTTGCCATCAAAGATATCCGACACAATGTTGGCCGCTTTGCGCTCACCACCGTTGGCGTGGGAATGCTCTTGATGGTCGTGATGGGAATGGGCGGCATTTACCGTGGCATCATCGAAGACGCCACGTTGCTGATCGATCGGGTCGGTGCCGACCTGTGGATCGTCCAACGCGACACACGAGGCCCCTTTGCCGAAATATCGCGCGTGCCGCCAAACCTCGTCCATCGCGCCCTAGCGGTCCCGGGCGTCCAATCAGCCCGAGAATTTGTTTATCATACTGTTCAGCGCGAACGAGATGGCAAACCATTGCGGATTGCCATCCTCGGTTTGAGTTGGCCGACTGACAAAGGGGAGTGGATCCCGCTTACCGCCGGACGCCCCTTGGCTCAAAGCCACTTCGAAATGATCGCCGACAAAACCCTCGGACTCGCCCTCGGCGAAAAAATCACCCTCGGCAAAGAAACTTATACTGTCGTCGGCACCACCAGCAGCATGATCAGCTCCAGCGGCGACGGGCTCGGCTTCTTCTCGGTCGCCGATGCGCTGGCCATTCAATTCGACGTTCCTGGCGAGGCGGTTCGACTCGAACGAGCTGCTCGAGAGACGCGAGGTCAACGCAGAGAACTTTCCGCCAAACTACCCTCGCTGCTCGAAAACGTCGTCAAACCGGCTGCCGAGTTGCCACAGATTGCCCGGCCACAGGTGAGCGCCGTCATGGTAACCGTGGCTCCCGGCGCGAGCAGCCAACAAGTCACCAACATCATTTCTGCTTGGGGCGATGTCTCGGTTTTCTCGCGAACAGGACAGCGCGAACTGCTGTTAAAGGGGACCGTCGAAAAAGTCAAACGCCAAATCGGCCTCTTTCGAGTTCTGCTCACCCTCATCGCCGCCGTCATCATGGCGCTGATTCTCTATACCATGACGCTCGACAAAATTCATTCCATCGCGCTGCTAAAACTCATCGGCGCGCCCAACACCACCATCCTAGGGCTAATTCTTCAACAAGCACTTATTCTTGGCACCATGGGCTATGGAGTTGCCTACGTACTCGGCCGGCAAGTCTTCCCAAATTTTCCTCGTCGCGTGATTCTGACCGACGGAGACCTACTGCAACTCGCAGCCATTGTGCTGGCGATCTCGATCGGCTCCAGCCTGTTGGGCATTTGGAAGGCGCTAAAGGTCTCTCCTAACGAGGCCCTCTCATGACCAAGTCTGCCGCACCCCCACTCGCTATCGAGACCCGGCAGGCGACCAAAATCTACGGCAGCGGCAACACCGAAGTCGTCGCCATGCTTGACGCTTCGATGCAAGTCCGTCAAGGCGAGGTCATCGCCCTGTTAGGCCCCAGCGGCTCGGGAAAATCCACCTTCCTCACGGCCGTCGGACTCATCAACCCGCCCACCTCGGGCCAAATCCTCATCGGCGGTCGCCTCGTACTCGACGGTCCCACCGCCCACGGCAACCTTCGCACTTTCCGCCGCCGCCACATCGGTTTTATTTTTCAAAAATCAAATCTAATCCCCTTTTTAACCGCCTTGGAAAATGTCCAGATCGCCCTTCAGCTCAATGGCGAAACACCTAGAGCCGCACGACGCCGATCGCTCGAACTAATGGACTATCTCGGCGTAAGTGACCGCGCAGACAACCTTCCCTCGGCCCTTTCCGGTGGACAACAACAGCGGGTCGCCATCGCCCGCGCATTGGCAAATCGCCCCAGCGTACTCCTCGCCGACGAACCGACCGCCGCCCTCGACAGCGAGCGGGGCCGGCAAGTCATGGAGCTCTTTGCCCAAGTCGCCCACGAACAATCGGCCGGCGTTATTGTTGTCACCCACGACCATCGATCCCTCGACATTTTTGATGCGATCTACGAAATGGAAGACGGAAAAATGCAACGGCAGTTGCAAAACTCTCAAGCGGCAACCGATACGCGTTAAAGGCTTGCCAAAGTGGCGATCGTGACAGCCAACGACAACTGTATGAACGACACGGACAAATTCGAGTTTATCTACACATCAACCAAGGTTTGGAAATTTCATCAATCAATAACTCGTTAGTCACAACAAATTCCAGTTTTTCGTAGAAAGCCAGATTCGACTCTTTCAATTGTCGAGACAACACCATGGTGAATGCATGGCTTCAAAAGGCGCGAAAAATCTCGAATCACCTGCTTTTCTCTCCGTCCGTTGTTTAGAAAGATCCACTGAAAAAGTGGATCGTCCTTCAGTGATTGCCCTAGGAGGGCTGCCAAGACGGGAATGTCAGCATAGGAAGCAGGTCGAATAGACTGATCACTCGCGCTGTGCAACGACGATGCGTGGGAAGTATCGTGCGACATGGGTTGGCGCTCCATTGACGTGTCGAATAGGACGTTGTGTCTGCTCTTTTTAATGCCACTTCCCCCTATTCTCAGTGGGTTTTCTGTGACTTCAAAATGGCCTATCATAGGGGCAACGCTTCGCCAGACGAAGCGGAAAAGATAATTTACCGGCAAGAGCAAGCGTATCACCGGCAATCGATTCGCCAGTGACCCAAATCTCATAAAACCTTACATCTCCCCGACTTCGGGCGGAAATTCCGCATGAAATCTGCCTCATCACGAAGAACTTCGACTTCGACTGCATCTAACAGTCGTGAAGAAGCTCGTGGCGCTGCAAGCAACAACGCCGGAACGGCGGCATGGGCCGACACGCAGGAGACCGCTGAGGTTGTCGCGGCTTGCCAAAAAGACGATCCGCTTGCGCAGCGCCGGCTGTACGAAGCGTCTCATCAGAACGTCTATCGCTTGGTGGTACGTATGGTTGGCGTACAAGACGCCGCCGATGTCACCCAGCAAGTTTTCCTGCAGACATTTCGAAAGATTGGCCAGTTTTCGGGGCGGTCGCAATTTGGCACCTGGATCTATCGCGTCGCGGTGAATGAATCTTTGCAACACCTCCGCAAGTCGAAGCGGTCGAAAATGCAGGGATTGGAGCAGGAGCCGACCGATCGCTCTCCCAGTGGTAACGAGAATGTCGACGATAAAGAATTGCTTGAACAGGCACTCGCGCAGCTGGAACCTGGACTACGGTCCACATTCCTACTCCGCGAAGTCGAAGGTTTTTCGTATGGTGATATTGCCGGCGCATTGGAGATTCCCGAGGGGACGGTCGGCTCACGGTTGAATCGGGCTCGTCGGGAATTGAAACAGTACCTCATAGAACTTGGTTGGGAGCCATAACGTGAACTGCCCTGAGGTCCAAGAACGCCTTTCTTCGTTTTACGACAGCCAGTTGTCGCAAGAGGAAGCTGCGCGCGTTGAGGCTCACGTGACCGGTTGTTCGACGTGCGGGGAAAAACTCGCCTCTTTCCAGCAACTTTCGGGGTTATCAGGGCAGCTAAGCGATCCGCCGATTCCAGCTCAGCTCTGGAAAGAGTTGCAGGCAAAACTGGATTCGCCAGAAGAGCCCAACGTAGTCCTTGCCCACACTGGATCACGTCAAATTCCTAGCAGATTCATGGTCCTTGCCGCAACCATTTTGGTTGCCGTGGGAATTGGAGTCGTTGCGTACCAGATTTGGGATTCGCCTAGTCAAAAACATCTCATGGTGAACTTTGCTCACTACCTGGAGAACTTTTCAGAGCAACCAGACCATGCACAGCAGGTTTTTCTGGCCAAATACGACGGGCAGCCCATGACGCTGAGCGAGGCCACGAAGGTTCTTGGATATGAGCCTGTCGCGGCCAAAGGTTTGCCACCAGGGTATACCGTAAAAGAGGTTCATTTACTCACCATGCCCTGCTGTACTTGCGCCCAAGTGGTCTGCACGGACGAGGCAGGCAACTCGATTGCCATTTTTGAACACGCCATCGACCAACCCGTCTGGTTCGGCGACCGGCCCACCGAGGAGTGCGATTGCCACGACGTGCCCACGAGCATCCGACGTGCAGGAGACCGACTTGCAGCCACATGGAAAGAGGGAACGCGATATATCACCATGATTGGGGCGACAGACCTCGATGAAGTGGCGGAGTTCGTTGATCATTTTAAGGGGGTAAATTCTGGAGGTGTTGATGGGTAAAAGTTTGCTGCCATCAAAATGAATGATCACACAGCTTTGTTCGGGCGATTTTGTGAACCAACGTCTGAAACGCGCAGGCCGGCAAGAGTGAAGGAGGTACCGGAATAGTCCGTCGTGGCCGACGGCGCTAACGAAACATGTATCCCTGACTCATGGATTACCTCCTTGCGCACCCAGCGATAAATCGCTGGGCTACTATCAACAGAATTACGATTAAAAAGTGATAACTCTTTTTTCATTAAATAGCGCTGTTGTGGCCATGGCTGTGCTAATCCACTACGAATTCTTGTCACAGCTCACTGTTCGTATGCCAAGGATGAAAGTCAGGCCTCGATTCAAAATTGTGTTTGGCGTTTTCGGAGCTCTGATAGCCCATGCGATCGAGATATGGATATTTGCAATCGCCTATTGTTTTATGCACTGGGCTGAAGAGTGGGGCCATTTAGAAGGCAACTTTACCGGAAGCTTGATGGATTGCGTTTATTTCTCATTTACTACGTTCACTACCCTGGGATTTGGTGACATTACACCAATTGGCGACTTGAGGTATTTGGTAGGAATCGAATCGTTAACGGGCCTCGTACTCATTACATGGACCGCTTCTTTTCTGTTTATAGAGATGCAACGATTTTGGAGTATGGAATAAGAATTTTGAGAACCGAGAGCCGCAAGGGGCCGCAAAGGAGGGTGTCCTACGCCTGCAGTACTGTTTCTAGGCACCGTGTGAAGAAACAGCCAGCTTGCTGCATCCAATAATGACGTAGCGGAGTTATTTTCGGCTTGTATCCTCGGTAAAATGCCTATAATTTGCTGAGAGTTGGCGTCTGGCAAGGGAGAGCATTTTGATGGAATTAAGAACATGAGCTTCAACGACCTGATTGCCTCAGCACGATTGCGAATCGCACGATGGCCTCTTCTCGCTGCGATCCTCCTCCTCGCCCTTGGTGTTTTTCTGGGACGGCTTATTTGGCAAAGTGACAGGCAAAATGAAGGGACTGCTGCAAAGCATTTGGCCGGCCGAGGATCGCCACACGCCGAGCACGAAGGTTCTGGAAGTAAAGAAGAGGGACCCTCGCAGGCGACCACCTGGACTTGCGCGATGCATCCGCAAATTCGCAGCAACAAACCAGGCAAATGTCCGTTATGCGGCATGAAACTGGTGCCCGTGCAAACACAAGTAACAGGCGGTCTGCGCACCTTGACCGTTAGTCCTGAAGCACGAGCGCTCATGAGTATCGAGACGGTTCCTGTCGAAAGGAATTATGTAGAAACCGAAGTTCGCATGGTTGGCAAGGTCGATTTTGATGAAACCAAGTTCGGTTACATCACCGCCTGGGTTGCCGGCCGGCTCGATCAGCTTTACGTCGACTTCACGGGAGTCGAGGTCAAAGAAGGCGACCACATGGTCTACATCTACAGCGAGCAATTGTACGCCGCTCAAGAGGAATTGCTCCAAGCCAAGAAGTATGCAAGCCAAGCTTCTGCCAATTCTACGCGACGGGGAATTGGAAATATCGACCTCGTCGAATCGGCCCGCGAAAAGCTGCGTCTGCTCGGGCTGACCCAAAAACAACTCGAACAGATCGAATTGCAAAAACGTCCTGCAAGTCACATAACCATCTATTCGCCTGTAAGCGGCGTGGTGATTGAAAAGCTAAAACAGGAAGGCGAACGGGTGCGACTGGGTGAACGGATTTACACGGTTGCGGACTTGAATCTACTGTGGGTGCATCTCGATGCGTACGAAGTGGACTTGCCTTGGATTCGCTATGGGCAAGAGGTTACGATCACGACTGAGGCGTATCCGGGCGAGAAATTCCAAGGACGTATCGCCTTCATACAGCCTGTTCTCAACGACAAAACACGAACTGTAAAGGTACGCGTCAATGTTCCCAACCCAGATGGCCGACTAAAGCCCGAAATGTTTGTTCATGCCCTGGTGCGTACGCAAGTCGCCATGGGAGGACGAGTGATGGATCCCAGCTTGGCAGGCAAGTGGATCAGTCCAATGCACCCTGAAATCGTGAAAGACCAGTCAGGCGTTTGCGATGTCTGTGGTATGCCGCTGATGCGAGCAGAATCGCTGGGGTATGTCTCGGCAACCACCGATAATTTAGCGCCCCCGTTGGTGATTCCCTACTCGGCGGCCCTAGTGACCGGCACGCGCGCCGTCGTTTATGTCGAATTGCCCGCCGCCCCCTCCGGTCTCGACACCACTTTCCAGGCGGTCGCCAATGCGGTCAAAGAAGGGAACATGGCTAATATCCGAAAAGCATTCACCGCTTTCAGTCAGTTGTTGGACCGACCCTACGATCAGCCCGCCACCGATTTTTCCCGTAAGCTCTGGAACGATTTTGCTGATCGACTGAGCCAAGACACGCTGCGCGGTCAGCGAGTGCAGCAAGTCGAGGAAGCACAGCACGTTTTGACAAGTCTTCAGCAGACGATCAACGACGTGGACGAGCAATTTTCGCCTCCAAACCAAGTAACCTATGACGGTCGAGAAATCGTCCTGGGACCACGGGCCGGTGACTACTATGTTGTCAAGCACGGGCTGCAGGAGGGAGAGCTTGTCGCAGCTAGAGGCAACTTCAAAATTGACTCAGAAATCCAAATCCAAGCCAAGCCGAGCATGATGACTCCCGAAGGCGGCGGCGGAGGAGGGCACGATCATGGTGGCGGAATGAAGAAAAAGAGTGGTGGCAAAAATGGCGGAATGAAGATGACTCTGCCTGTAGATTTTCTCAAACAGATCGAAGTGTTAGGTACGGCATACAAGCAGATTACAGGTGCCGTCGAAGCGTCGGACATCCGACAGATTAACTCCGCGTTCGAGCAGTTCGGAGGAGCACTCAGCCGAGTCGACAGAAATCTTTTGAGTGGCTCTCCTAAAATGTTGTGGAAGGAATTCGCCATGCTACTAGGCAACGACGTGGTCGAGGGACGCGACGTCGACCAACGGCGTGATGCCGATCGTGTTTATGTCATGCTGAAAAGCCACATGCGCCAATTGCGTGGGAAGATGGGTATCCCCGAGAAGAAGCAAGGCCCCGTTGAGCGTATCCAAGTCGGAGCAGCATTTCAGGCCGAGCTGGCTCCACTTTGGAAGGCGTATTTGCCCTTGCAACAAGCACTCGCCGAAGACGATTTTGACCGGGCGAGGCAAGCAATCGGAATTTTCCAAAAGGCTTTTGCTGCTGTCAATGATCGTACGTTAGCAGATCGCGAACGGACTGCTTGGGGCAAAGAACGAGCAAAAATGCTCCAACTACTCGGCACCATGCAGGCCTCACCTGACCTCGAATCGTTGCGCGAGGCCTTTGCAGCTTTCTCGGATGAGATCGGTGTATTCGCAAAATCCTTTGGATTTGGTCAGGTAGGCGACGTTTATGAATTGCATTGCCCGATGGCACTTGGCGGCCAAGGAGCAATTTGGTTGCAGAATCATGACAAGACACAGAATCCGTATTTTGGGTCGGACATGCTAGGGTGCTCTGATCGAGTGGAGTTGGTTTCGCCTGCGGCATCTCCGTAGCTCAATTGCATCGCAAAGACGAGAAAACAGAGGGCAAAATAATTAAAATTCCAACTGAAAAAGCAAGAAAAGTTTTCATCACGAAACGACTGTCGTTATTCTTCTTTCCGATCATTTTGTCTTAAATGATTTTGCCATCGTTTTTCGCAGTACGTGAGACACGAACACTATGACTGACGCCCAAAGCACTCCGCCTCCCCTGTCTGACGACCGGTTGTCCCTGCTCGACAAAATCATGCGGTTTTGTTTGGACAACAAATTGGTGGTTGCTTTGCTGTGTGTCGTGATCGTGGTCTGGGGCGCGATGGTCGCGCCGTTCGATTGGCAACTGGGCGGCTTGCCACGCAGCCCTGTGCCAACCGATGCGATTCCCGATATCGGCGAAAACCAACAGATCATCTTCACCGAATGGATGGGCCGTTCGCCGGAAGATGTCGAAGACCAGATTAGCTATCCGCTCACTGTCGCGTTGTTGGGCGTGCCGGGCGTCAAAACGATTCGCAGTTACTCTTCTTTTGGTTTTTCGTCGATTTACGTCATTTTCAACGAGGACGTAGAGTTTTACTGGTCGCGCACCCGTGTGCTAGAAAAACTAAACAGCCTATCGGCCGGAACGCTACCCGACGGAGTGCAGCCTGCCCTGGGGCCTGACTCCACACCCCTGGGCCAAATTTACTGGTACACGCTCGAAGGTCGCGACCCCGATGGTCAACCAGTTGGCGGCTGGGATCTGCATGAGCTACGCACCATTCAAGATTGGTACGTTCGCTACTACCTGTTAGCCGCCGAGGGCATTAGCGAAGTTGCATCGATCGGCGGCTTTGTGCAGGAATACCAAATTGATGTCGATCCCGACGCCATGCGCGCTGCCCGCGTCAACCTGCAAGACATTTTCATGGCCGTCCGCAAGTCGAACATCGACGTCGGCGCCCGAAGTATCGAAATCAACAAGGCCGAGTACTTTATCCGGGGCCTGGGATTTATTGAAAAAGTTGAGGATATCGAGCAGAGTGTCGTTGCCGTCAACGACGACGTGCCGATCACGATCAAAGACGTAGCTAGAGTGACGCTCGGGCCGTCCATTCGCCGTGGCGCACTGGACAAAGGTGGTGCCGAAGCAGTCGGTGGAGTCGTCGTAGTGCGTTACGGCTTCAACCCGCTGGAATCGATCAAGAACATCAAGAAGAAAATCGATGAATTCGCTCCTGGATTGGCCACCAAGGTGGTGATCGATTACAAGCAGGTTCAGCGTACCGAAGTGATTGCCTACGCCACCAAGCACGATTTCGAAGGATTTCAAGCCGCCCAGCCAAACCACGACGCATGGGTCAAGCATTTACGAAGCACACCACGCGATAACTGGCCCGATTGGGCGACGACCAGCCAGGTGACCGTCGTTCCTTTTTACGACCGAACTGGCCTCATCTACGAAACGCTCGGTACGCTCAACACGGCGCTCATCGAAGAAATTTTGGTGACAGTCATCGTGATTCTCGTCTTTGTGCTGCACCTGCGTAGTTCGATCCTCATCAGCATGTTGCTGCCGCTGGCGGTGTTGATGTGTTTTATTGGGATGAAGACATTTGGCGTCGATGCCAATATCGTTGCGCTCTCTGGCATAGCGATCGCTATTGGCACGATGGTCGATATGGGCATTATTCTTTGCGAGAATATATTAAAACACCTTGAGGAGGCCGGGCCTGAGGAAGATCGCAAAGAGGTCATTTTTCGTGCGTCGAGGGAAGTCGGCGGCGCGGTGCTCACTGCCGTTTCGACCACGATCATCAGTTTCCTGCCAGTGTTTACGATGATCGGTGCCGAAGGAAAACTATTCAAGCCGCTTGCCTTTACCAAGACGTTTGCGCTGCTGGCGTCCGTGATTGTTGCGCTGACAATTATCCCCCCCGCGGCCCATTTGCTGTTTACCGTCAACATCGGCAAGCGGTTTCGTCGTGCTTTGCTGACCATGCTTGTAGCGATCGGCTTGATGGCCAGCGTTTGGATTTCGTGGTGGGTCGGTGCGATCGCGGTTGCTCTGGGGGTTTATTATTTGGTGGAGGAAAGTCTTCCTCCTCACATTCGTCGCATGACTCCACTTGTCGCGAGCGGAGCGGCCATTGTGTTGGTCGGAACTTTGTTGACCGAACACTGGCTGCCACTGGGGCCAGAGAAAGGCATGATCGACAACCTCGGCTTTGTCGTTTTGTTGCTGGGCGGGCTGTTAGCGTTCTTCCTGCTGTTTGAGCGCTATCTGTATGCGCCGATCTTACGGTGGTGTTTACAGAACAAGATGCTCTTTCTCTCAATTCCAATGCTCATCGTTATGCTAGGCGGCTGTGTTTGGCTAGGGTTCGACAACCTATTTGGCACACTGCTTGGACCGCTTGCCAAACCGGCTCGCAGCACCACGGTTTGGCAGTCGACGGCGAGTCTCTTTCCTGGCCTCGGAAAAGAGTTCATGCCGCCGCTCGACGAGGGGTCGTACCTCTACATGCCAACTACGATGCCTCATGCTTCGATTGGCGAAGTGATGGATGTTTTACAGTTGCAGGACAAGGCGATTATGGGGATCCCCGAGGTTGAACTAGTAGTCGGAAAACTGGGCCGCGTCGAGAGCCCACTTGATCCTGCGCCTGTCTCGATGATTGAAACCGTCATTAACTACCGTTCTGAGTACGTGACCAACAAAGAAGGCCATCGGATCAAGTTTCGTTATCTGCAAGACAAACAAAAATTCGCCCGCGACCAGCAAGGAGACCTCATCGAAGATCCCGAAGGGCGGCCGTTTCGCCAATGGCGAGACCACATCCGAACCACCGACGATATTTGGAAAGAGATCACCGACGCTGCCCGAGTTCCCGGCACCACTTCGGCTCCCAAACTTCAACCAATCGCCGCACGGATTGTGATGCTCCAAAGCGGCATGCGCGCGCCGATGGGTGTCAAAGTAAAAGGGCCCGATTTGGAAACGATCGAACGCGTTTGTCTCCAAATCGAAACCTTTTTGAAACAAGTTCCTCGTGTCGAAGCTTCTGCCACGATCGCAGATCGAATTGTCGGTAAGCCCTATTTAGAAATCGATTTTGACCGCGAGAGGATTGCCCGCTATGGACTAACGGTTCGTGACGTACAGAATGTTGTCGAAGTGGCGATCGGCGGTCGGCGCATCACGACGACTGTCGAAGGCCGCGAACGATTTCCCGTACGTGTACGATACCTTCGTGAGCTACGCAATGGGATCGAGCCAATCGAAAAAATCCTGGTACCCACACGAGACGGAGCGCACGTCCCACTGACCCAAGTCGCAGACATTAACTACGTCCGGGGTCCACAGGTCGTGAAGAGCGAAGATACCTTTTTGGTCGGTTATGTGCTCTTCGACATGAAGGCTGGAAATGCCGAAGTTGACGTGGTGGAGGACTGCCAACGTTACCTCAAAAAAAAGATCGACAGTGGCGAATTCAATTTGCCTGCCGGTGTAAGCTATGTATTTGCCGGCAACTACGAAAATCAGATCCGCTCACAAAAAACGTTGATGGTGGTACTACCTGTTGCTCTCTTTGCGATTTTCCTAATTTTGTATTTTCAATTCCGATCTGTCATTACCACTTCGCTGGTATTTAGCGGCATCCTCGTCGCTTGGTCGGGCGGCTTCTTGATGGTCTGGCTTTACTCGCAACCGTGGTTCCTTAGTTTCTCTGTTTTTGGTACCGACATGCAGTCGTTTTTCCAGATTCATCCGATCAATTTGAGCATTGCCGTTTGGGTCGGCTTCTTGGCCTTGTTTGGTATTGCCTCGGACGATGGTGTTGTGATTGCTACCTATTTAGACCAGAGTTTTCATCGTCACCAAATTTCGACCGTCAAGCAAGCAAGAGATGCGACCGTGGAAGCGGGGCAGCGCAGATGCCGTCCTTGCCTCATGACTTCCGCCACAACCATCTTGGCATTGATTCCTGTACTCACCTCAAGTGGTCGTGGCTCAGATATCATGGTGCCAATGGCCATTCCCAGCTTCGGAGGCATGACGATTGTCATCATTACCATGTTTATCGTCCCGACGCTGTATTGTGCCGTACAAGAATGGAAACTTCGTTTGGGCATCGATGACCCACGGTTTGCAGCTCGCTAGGGCCATGCCGAGCAACTATGTCCATAGAAAAGCAGGCATTCCCAAGGTGACGAAGAGGTTTAAGATTTTGCATCTTACGGCCACTTCGGTAACTTGGTTAGTGAACTTTCGATTTTTGAGCTCTCCACCGAAAGTGTTTTTCATGCGGAACATGGAGGTTTCTGCCAAGCTGCGCCGATGGTAACCGACCGATTCTTTCCACGCTTTTCGCCCTTCGCGTCGAATCGCTCGCACCGCCTCGTCAAGGTCGATGGGATCCTCGGGTCGGGTAACTTGGAACATGATGCCCAGCTTGGACGCTCGCTTTTGCAGGCTGGTAGGGTGAGGGATCGTTACATCGACATCCATCAGCTTGACCAACGCGCGACCGAAACCTTCCGTTTGGCATAGGGGAGACGAAACAGATCTCGAAGCGTCAACAAAGTTTCAATAGTCCCAGAGTTCCCAGAAGACGCGGGCTGTAAACAAATGGGCGACCAGCTCGCCCTTCGGTATTGCCATGCTCCCACTGGTCAATCACGTCTTCGTCGAACCACACTGTGATATCACCTCGGGAAACTAGCGAAGCGTTATGCGCTCGCCAATTGGTAATCTTGTAGGATTGATTCTCTTGCTGGAGAGAAGAGGCTACCATAGAAAAGCTCCGTCAAATTGAGAAATGAGAAGTCCGTTCCCTCTCCGTACGGAAATTCATACGGAATTGTTCGGCAAGGCCGTTCTCCTGTTCGAGCCGTTACTCAGAAGTTGCCCTTGGTATTTCACAACGGGGCATTAAAATAACGACATGACCGAAAAATCAAAAGAGACGCCTGACGAAAAACCCGCCGACGATCGCGTCCGCCACCTCGATGCCAAGGTGACCGACAAGCAGTTGTCGAAATATTTTTCCAATAGTTTTAATCGCTATTCCGATTTCCAGCCACTCGCAAAAGGCGGAGCTGCCGAGTTGCGCTCCTGTCTCGACAACAACCTGGGGCGCACGGTGGTGATGAAAACCATCCATCCGCATTTGGCCAACAACGAGTACATGAGAGCACGGTTTCTGCGCGAGGCGCGCGTGACTTCGCAACTTCAGCATCCCAATACCGTGCCCGTTTACGAAATCGGCCACGACATCCAGGGACGCCTCTACTTCACGATGAAAAAAGTCGAAGGCGAGACCATCCGCGAAATTTTAGAAAACCAGATCGCCGGCGATCCCTCGGCAATTCATACCTACAACCTCGACCGCATGTTGGGGTTGATGATTCAGGTTTGCAATGCCCTGGCCTTTGCGCATGCCCACGGGGTAGTCCATCGCGATGTCAAACCCGAAAATATTCTCATTGGATTTTTCGGTGAAGTGATGCTCCTCGATTGGGGCGTCGCCAAAGTCTGGGCGTCCGACGAAGACGATTCGCAGCACGGAATGATGGAGCATGAAGAGCTGACCGACATGGGGCAACGCCCCGGCACGCCCCTCTACATGTCGCCCGAACAGGTGCGAGGCGGCGGTGAAGCGATCGACGCGCGAACCGACGTCTACAGCATTGGCGTCGTGCTCTACGAAATCCTCACGCTCAAAGAGCCTCTGCGGGGCAAACGGGTCAACGAGACGTTCGAGATGATCGTCAACCAACCTCCCGTCCCGCCTCAAGAGCGCACCCCCCATCGGCATATCCCCGCAGAACTCGAGGCCATCACCCTCAAGGCGTTAGAAAAAGACCCTCAGCGCCGATTCCAAACGATGCAAACACTGATCGAAGCGCTACGAGATTTCCGAAGCCAAGCCTTCGATTCGATCGCCGAGAGTTGAGCCGCAACGCGCTAGCGTCGGGTAGCAGAGGTCATCGCCGCGCCCCCTGATCCGCGCCCCCCGCCCCCAAACCCGCGGCTAGCGCCGTGCGGCTCACTCACCCCACGCAAAGCACTAGAAGAGTGGCAGCACTTTTTTCGAAGGAGTGTCGGCGCTACTCGCCCGGTCAGGCCGAGTGATCTCATGCTGCTCGATTACGCGCATGCTACGCCACTTGCCGCCAAGGAAACGGAGGAGAAAAATGACACCCATCGCGCAGACCCAGGCCGTGACGGCCATCCAGCAGCCGTAGATGCTCAGATTCCACACATCGATGGTTAGCCAACTGAGAATCGCCAGGAAGAATCCCATGATGAGGCTGGCGATCATCACAAACCGGGTGTCGCCTGCCCCTTTCAGGGCGGAAACGAAGATGATGTAGGTGGCATCCATCACGTTGTACGCAGCCACGATCTGTAGCAGATGGATGGCCATTCCGCGCAGTGTTTCTTGCTCGGCGACGTCTCCGTGGCCGGCAAAAAAACCATGCAAGAATAAATCGGGGGTCAGTAGGTACAAGGTCGATAGGAGCACCATGTATGCCAGAGAGATATGCAAGGCAGTCCAAGTTGCTTGGGCGGCCAGATCGTCACGGTTTTCGCCCAAGTGTTGGCCAACCAAGATGCTCACCCCAATGCCAAACCCCGAGATGGGCATAAACGCCATGGTTGCCACACTAAAGGCCAACGTAGTCGCTGCCGCTTCCATCGGCCCGACTCTGCCAATTAAGACCACGAATACCGTAAAACCCAATATCTCGAGTAACATCTGCATCCCGCTTGGTCCGCCGAAGTAGAGCAGTCGGCCAAAAAGAGTACGGTCGAAGCGCATGCCAGTCCAAGTATGAAACGGAAGACGGTATTTACGCTGCATGATGAGTACAAAATAAATGATAGCCTTCAGCCACAATGCGGTGACCGTAGCCCAACCGGCGCCCGCGATGCCCATCTCAGGAAATCCGGCGTAGCCGAAGATCCAAAGGTAATCCAGCACCAAGTTCACGCAGGTCACCGAGGCATCGACCACCATCACCACCCAAGTCTTGCCCCGCCCGCTGTAGAATGCCGACAGTGCCGTTGCGATCAGAAACGCTGGGGCCCCGGCACAGAGAATTTGAAAGTACACTATTTCCAGCTGGGTTGACTCAGGCGAGTGCAGGGTCCAGGAGAAAACCCAAGGCGCGAGCGGAATCATGGCTACGGCAAGTGGAGTCACGAACAGGGCTATCCAAACGCCTTGCCAAACGCTGGGCCCAATACGCTCGGGTTGTCCATTACCGTTGTACTGCGACACAAAAGTGTTGACATAGCCACAGATACCCATGGGCAAGCAGAAGACGGCATACCAAATAACCGCCGACGAGAATGCCGCCGACATAGCCGTGTTGGAGACCCGGTTGAGAAACATCCGGTCGACGAAGGTCATCACGGTCCAGGACAGGGTGGCCACCACGAGCGGAAAAGCCACCCCCAGCACTTCGCGCCCGCCCGCAGGCCGTCGCCACCAGGAGGTTTTGGTGTTGGTTAAAGAAGTGTCGGGAGAAAGCACGCGGTACGGTCCTGGCTAGGGAAGGGCAACCTTGGGGCTGCCATTGTAGCGACCCCATCCGTTTGGCGAGCAAGTTCGTTGCCCCAGGACACTCCGTAGCCAAGAGGCGTTTGTCGGGAATCTGGCCGTTGGTTGAGGATTTGTCTGCCAGGGCCTATCATTGGCAGGAGAACTGCAAAGTTGCCTGGGTGCCACTGCTGGCTTGTCCAGCAGTGCCTAACCGTTACGCGAAAGCACTGCTGGGCAAGCCAGCAGTGGCACCCGACAAAGGCAGTTTCCAGAACTTTGCCGTTCTCCTACTATCATTGGCTGCACTCGGATTTTATTCTCCTTCGACCCCATACACGCAGATGCAACCCGCTCTCGATAAAAACGCTTCTCAAACGTCTCCCGCCGTAACCGAATATCTGGCCGAATTGGCCCAGCGAACTTCAGGCGACAT
>JAADIN010000245.1 GCA_013151315.1 Planctomycetota bacterium
GCCTCATGATGAAAGATGATCTGTGAGTAATCTTGCCCGCGTCCTACGTCTGACGCTACGACACCGGATGACGGTCGTCGCTTCAATACTCTGCTCGCTAGGTGTTGCCCTGCTGTGGGGCGGCAGCATCATGGCCATCGTGCCAATCGTCGACGGGGTGATGCATGGCAAGTCAATCCCGAACTTGCTCGACGACTGGAACGGCCAAGCAACGACTCGCATTGTTGAGTTGGATGCTGAAATCGAGGTTCGCCGGCAACAGCTGGCCGACGCCAAACCGAAACAGCAGCAAGCGCTACGCGCTCAAATGTCGAGTCTGGAGAGTCTGCGTAGCACGAGTGCATCCTGGCGGAGCTTCTACGAGCGACTCTCTCCGCCGGCCAAGCGTTGGCTCCCCGTAACGCCCTTCGGGACGTTGGTCGTTATCTGCCTGACTCTTCTGGGCAGCACGCTTCTCAAAAGCTTGTTTCGCATTGCCGGGACGTTCTTCACCGCGCGCCTCGGACATCTCACCGGATTTGAACTTCGCAAGGAATTTTATCGCCGCACCCTACGGCTCGATTTGGAGACCTTCCGAAAGACCAGCCCCGGCGATCTGATGAATCGCTTCACCACCGACGTCGGCTGTATTGCCCAAGGGACACGAACTGTCTTCGGCATGGCCATTCGAGAACCGCTGAAGATGATCGCATGCCTAGCGGGAGCCGCCTGGATCAGTTGGCAACTACTGCTGATGACCATCGTGATCGCTCCCTTGGGGGCCTATACCATCCATTGGCTAGCCAAGGCACTGAAACGGGCCAATCGTCGGGCCCTCGAAGAACTTTCCTCGGTCTACGAACACCTGGAAGAAACCTTCAGCGGCATCAAAGTCATCAAGGCTTTTACGATGGAATCGCGTGAGCGGAGCCGATTTCATCAATCGTCGAAGCAATACTATCGGCGTTCGATGAAGATCGCGTTTTACGACTCGCTCGTCAGTCCGATCACCGAATCGATCGGGGTCGCCATTATCGTAGCCGTCATTATGGCGGGCGGTTATCTGGTACTCAACCGAGAAACGCATCTCTTCGGGATTCGCGTCAGTGCCGAGCCACTATCTCACGGCATGCTTACCGCTTTTTATGGCATGCTTGCCGGCGCGAGCGATCCTCTCCGCCGGCTGTCGGGCCTGTTCAACAGCCTCCAACGGGCCGCCGCCTCGAGCGACCGGGTCTATGAATTGCTTGATCGCCAGTCCACGATCTCCGACCCGCCGGTCCCCGTCAAACTCCCAGCCAGCTTGGGGCGAATCCATTTTCGTGATGTCTCGTTCTCCTACCAAAGAGACGAACTGGTGCTCGATCATGTCGATCTTCACGTCGAACGGGGCGAGACAATCGCGATTGTCGGACCCAACGGCTGCGGCAAGTCGACGTTGATGAATCTTGTGGCACGATTCTACGATCCGGTCGAGGGCGCAGTGACCCTCGATGGCATTGATCTACGCAACGTCCGCGTTCGCGATCTTCGCAGCCGCATCGGCGTCGTATCTCAGGAAACGCTGCTCTTCGACGACACGGTCGCCAATAACATTCGCTACGGTTCGCTCGAAGCGACCGAAGCGCAGGTGATCGAAGCAGCCCGCCAGGCACACGCTCACGAGTTCATTACCGAAAAACTCGCGGACGGATACCAAACGCTCTGTGGATCGGGCGGCAACCGACTCTCGGGAGGCCAACGGCAACGTCTGGCTTTGGCACGTGCGATACTCCGCGATCCTGAAATTCTTATCCTCGACGAGGCCACGAGCCAAATCGACGTGGAGAGCGAACGGCTAATCCATGAGGTGCTCGACAAGTTCGTCCAGGGTCGTACGGTCTTCATGATCACCCACCGGCCTAGTACGCTCCAATTGGCCGACCGAATCGTCGTGATGGACCAGGGCCGCATCGTCGACATCGGTACCCTGGACGAATTGTCCCAACGGTGCGAGCTCTTTCGCCGCCTGGCGCATCTGGACTATCGTCAGAGCGCATGAGAAAAGTTCTCTCAAGCGAGTGGGTCGCAACGAGCGGGCAAGGGTTGTAATATGGAGTAAGGGGTTTCCCTGGACCGCGTGGCGGTCCGACTAATCTCTAGCCTCTAACCCTCTCGCCTCTCTTGTCGACCCATCAACTACACACGGCTCACGAACGTTCGTTCGACCAAAATCGCTTCGTCTATCCGGTGCTAAGTCGTCGGGCGGGCGGGATGTCGGTGGGCGTGAATCTCAATCCCGACAAAATTTGTAATTTCGATTGCATCTACTGCCAAGTCGATCGCACCGTTCAGAGCGAAACCCGGTTTGTCGAACTCGACGCACTGCTGGCCGAGTTGCACGAAGTGCTTACGCTGGTCGCCTCGGGCAAGATTTACGAAACCGAAAAATTTCGCAACATTCCGCCCGAATTGCGACGGCTCAACGACATTGCCTTCTCGGGCGACGGCGAACCGACGACCTACAAAAATTTTGATGAGATCATTGCCGCCTGCGCCAAGGTAAAACGCGAGGCCCGATTGAACGACGTAAAAATGGTGCTCATCACGAATGCAAGCATGTTCCATCGCCCCCACGTTGAACGTGGCCTGCGCATTTTGGATGCCAATCAGGGAGAAATTTGGGCAAAGCTCGACGCGGGCACCAAAGCGTACTACGAGCAGATCGAGCGCACGCCGGTCCCTTTTCAACAAATCCTGGACAACTTGGCCGCGGCAGCTCGTGTGCGGCCGATCGTGATTCAATCGTTATTCATGCGAGTGGCGGGCGAGCCCCCCTCGCAGCAAGAGTTGGAAGCATGGTGCGATCGGTTAAAAGAAATCATCGCCTCGGGGGGACAGCTCCGCTTGGTACAGGTTTATACGGTGGCCCGTCGGCCAGCGGAAAGCGAAGTCACGCCCTTGTCCGATGCCGAGGTCGACGCGATCACGCAAAGAGTCCGCGATCGGGTCGGCGTACCCGCTTTGTCGTTCTATGGTTCGTCGGAATATTGAGGGCGAGGTGTAAAGCCAAGGGATTGTAACCCCTTGGCCTGCCATTTGCGTGTTCCTTTCAGCGAACTATGCTAGGAGGCAGGACACTACCCCACGGCTCTGTCGAAAGACTTTTTCCATGAAGATTGCGGTTATTGGCACTGGTTACGTGGGCCTCGTCACGGGTACGTGTTTCGCGAATAGTGGCAACGAAGTGACCTGTGTCGACATCGATGCGGCCAAGATCGACGCGCTGAATCAGGGCGTGATTCCGATCTACGAGCCGGGCTTGGAGGCGATGGTTGCCTACAATCTTTCTGCCGAGCGACTGACATTTACCACCGATTTGGCCGCAGCAGTCCGGCCGGCCGAGATCGTCTTTCTGGCAGTGGGCACTCCCCAGGGCGAAAATGGCTCGGCGAATCTTTCGGCCCTTTGGTCCGTGGTCGAGGGCATGGCTCCTCTCTTGCAAAAAGATGCGGTCGTAGTTACCAAAAGCACCGTGCCCGTTGGCACCAACGCTCGCATCCATGCCCAACTGCAAGAGCTGACAGGTCGCCAGTGCCATGTGGCTAGCAATCCCGAATTTCTGAAAGAAGGCGCCGCGATCGATGATTTTGAAAAACCCGACCGCGTCGTTGTCGGAGTTCGAGACCCGTTCGCAGCCGACGTTTTGCAACAGCTCTACGAACCCTTCCTACGCACCGAACATCCGTTCCTGGTGATGACGCCTGAAAGTGCCGAGATGACCAAGTATGTCGCCAATGCCTTGCTGGCTACAAAAATCAGCTTCATCAACGAGATGGCCAATCTGTGCGAACGCATGGGCGGCGACATCAACGACGTGCGACGCGGCATCGGACACGACAGCCGCATCGGTTTTTCTTTTTTGTTTCCCGGCGTCGGTTATGGCGGAAGTTGTTTTCCGAAAGATGTTCGTGCCCTGGCCACAATGGCCCAGCAGCACGGCGTCGAACCTCGCATGTTGGAAGCCGTCGACAAAGTGAACCGAAATCAAAAGCAGGTGATGATCGACAAAGTCGACACACACTTTGACAACGACTTGACGGACAAAACGATCGCAATTTGGGGGCTGGCGTTCAAGCCTCGCACCGACGACATTCGCGAAGCGCCAGCCCTAGTGCTTATTGATCATCTGCTTGAGAAAAAAGCCACAATTCAAGCACATGACCCCGAGGCAATTCCCAATGTGAAGGCAATTTACGGCGACCGGGTCCAGTACTACGATCGCCCCGCGCAGGCTCTCGCCGGTGCCGACGCGCTGATAATCATGACCGAGTGGAGCGACTACAAGCGCCCCAACTGGGAAGAAATGGCTCAGGTGATGCGATCCCCCGTAATCTTCGATGGCCGAAATCTCTATGACCCTCGCCGCATGAAAGAGCGAGGTTTTCGCTACGACAGCGTGGGCCGACCCTCGGTTTGAGCCGCACGGCGCTAGCCGCGCGTGGAATGGCACGGGTTTTAGGAAGGGGCACCCGACGCTAGCGCGTTGCGGCTCACTGCGGGCCTTCTATTGCGAACGTTCGGTTTTAAGCCGCGATTGCGCTTGAATCGATTGGCCACTGGTGAATTTCGGAGCGATCCAACCGTTCTGATCTAAGGGAATATTGATCGTCACCATGATTTCGTCGACGCCCGGTCCTAGGGTGGACGGGTTGATGGTGACCGTCGCGCCATTGGTGCCTACCACGCTCAACAGGTTGTTGGCCTTGTCGATTGCTTCCGTGGCCGTCGCGCCGGGAACCATCGCATGGCGGGCCGCTTCATAAGCGGCACTGTCAGCCGTATGACGCATGATGTTCAACCGGGCAAACTCAAACGACACCAAAAGGAATAGAATAAATACCGGCGCCACGACGGCAAACTCCACAGCCACGACCCCCGTTCGAAGGCGTGAATTCAGCAAGTGACGTTTTCTTGATAACGTTTTCATTCGTTTAATACCCAATTAAAAAATTCCGCATTCCCAAATCCGCATTCCGCATTGGATTCATTCGGTCAGCAAGACCGGCAGTGTGCCAGCAATCTGGCGGAAAATTGCCTCCAAAGCCGCCGCAGTGGGAGCATGAAAATGTTCTCCACCCGTCGCAGCGGCAACTGCCTGCATGCGGGCAAAATCGGCCTCATTGCTGAAGGTGACCGTGTGGATAATGATGTTTTCATTGGCCGCCCGCTGCGCGGAAAGCACCGGTTCGGGGCCCTCGTTGTGCCGACCGTCAGTCATCACGACCATCGTACGCAAGGCGAAGGGCCTTGCCCGCGGGTCGGTCAACACGAGAATTCCATTGTCGATACCAGCCCCAATGTTCGTACGGCCTCGAACCGGTTGGCTGCTGAGCCTCGCCATTTCGTCGCGAATAGGCTGGTAGTTGAAATCAAGCTGGGCATTGATGTCGGAGGTCGTGTAGGTAAATGAGGGATTTCTGCAGAACCTGCCTGCATTGGAGTAGCTGACGAGCCCACACTGTTCCAACGAGGAAGTCAGGTCCAACTCGGCGAGAAAGCCGGCCACTGCGGTGTTGAGTCCACCCCAACGACTCACGGCGAGATCCGGCGGATTGCAAATGCCACTAGGAACGCTAGTGCTGGTGACGCCTCGCATCATCGAACCCGAGCGATCGACCACCAAACAAATGTCGCGATCGAGTTGAGTCGAGGTCGCTACGTTGGTCGGCTGGAAATGAGTCACTCCCATCACTTGCCCTAAAAACAGCGAGACCGGGCCGCCGGCCGACGAATTGGTTCGATTGCCAGTCACGCGGACCGCGTTGAGTTGCGCTCCGCCGGGAGTAAACACAAACCGCGAATTGGTAGTTGCCTGACTACTCGAGCCGACTTCGATCTCTGAATCGATCACCACCAACGGTACACCAGCAACCAAATTGCGCTGGGCCGCATCTTTCGTGGCAGCGCGGGCGGCGGCTTCGGTCTGCTGAAGACTGAGCGTCTTCGCCCCAGCACGCGAGGCGGCATCGGTTGCAGTGCGCAATTCGGTGCGAACCAACTGCATCCACGCCACATCCACCGCAAACGCAGCCATAATAATGATCAAAGGCAAGGTGATCGCTATGAACACCGCCATCGCACCCCGGCGATTGGCACTACGTTTTTTTGTTAAAATTCGCATAGTTGATTACAGTTCCTTCATCATAGTGGCCGTTGCCGTTAGGGTTCTCCCGCCAAAAAAACTACCCGGGACGACCGAATTGGAATCGGCCGGGGCCGAAACTGTCACTTGGATAAACTCGCCAGGAAGCAAGGTTTCGAAGTTATTGGGTTGGATCGTGATGGTTCCGCCTTGAACTCGGCGATCGGTTAGCACCTGCTGACAGGCACCGAGCACGTCAGTAGCAACCGCTCGCTCCTCCAGTGCCGTTCGTATGCCTTCGTAGGACGCCACCGTGAGCGACTGCTTCAGGAAGATCATCGTGCAGGACTCGATCATGGCCAACACGATCAGCATGATCACCGGCAAGCACACGGCAAACTCGGCGGCAGCCACGCCTCGCCGGCGTAACCCTCGACCTTGGCACTTCCTAGAAAAACGCATGTTCATAGTTCGGATACTTTGGTAGGTGGGAGGCCTCTCCCACAAGAATATCTAGTAAAAACGGGCCCGTTGGGCGACCTACGTCACGTCGGCCAGTTCCTTGGAATCGGCCTCCTCGCAATCAGGCCCCGCCACCTCGCGGCTCGAGAGCCGGTCGACCATCTGATTAAAATCTTCTGCCAGGCCTTGCCAAAAATCAAAATCGCGAAATTTGAGTCGTTGAGAGGGTTTGCCCTGGGCCATGTTGCGAATCGTCTGTCGTAGACGATAGATCGGGCCGACAAACCGATGGCTGATCCGAATCGAATCAAGGACAAACACGGGCAGCAAAAATACCATCACAAGCAGAAAGGGACCGTGCGTCCACCACAGATTCTGAAAGTGTTGACTCATCGATCCAAGAGGGTTGGTGAGCACCTGCAAGCAGAAGGTGATCACTGAAGAAATCACGACAAATGAAACCCAGTGATAGATCAGGCGGCGCACAAGCGCTCCTTGAACCTGCGGGTCAACGTAAGTCTTTTTGCGTTCTGGCTGGGACATGGATAATTTGCTCGCCCTATTTGATAGGAAAGATGGTGGTTTTCACGCCTAAAGAAAGCCTAGGTTATGCCCTAGGCAGCGCAGCTTTCCGTCAAGAAATCATGACGCGAAGAGGCTGAAAAGCGAGTTGGCAATCGTCAGAATCAGCGCGACTTGCAGAATCGCCGCTAAACCTAAGAAATGGAACGGGGTTGGCGATACGATGGAGGATAAGCGGTCTCCATCGGCAAGCACAAGTCGCATCTGCTCTGGCCAAAGCCTGGCGGCCAACGTAGCTTGGGCGGGATGATTCGAGCGACGAATGAGAAATCGAGCCGCTGGTCGTGGATCGCTGCCCCCCACTCGACGCTCGCCACGGCAATTTTTGGCAGCGTCCTGTGCTGGCTAGCCTTTCCCCCGGTAGGCCTGAGCCTACTG
>JAADIN010000073.1 GCA_013151315.1 Planctomycetota bacterium
GCGCCGCTCAGCAAGGCGGCCCTCCACGCAGCGGGGCATTTTTATCCGGGTCACACCGAGTTGCTCGCCGAACGCTGTGGCGTCGACGACTTCGCGATGATGCTCTACCTGCCGTCACCTGAGGTGCCCCCCTGCCCTGCCGGCTTGGGCGTTGTCCACGTCACGCTGCACATGGCGCTGCGCGATGTTTTTGCTAACCTCACCACCGAGGCCGTGCTAGCCAAATGTCGTCTGGCTCATTCTTTCATGCACGAGGGCATGGGGCTTGCGTCGCCTCGAATCGGCGTCTGCGCGCTCAATCCCCATGCGGGAGAAGACGGCCTCTTCGGCGACGAAGAATCGCAAGTCATCGCCCCGGCCGTCGCCAAGGCCCGCGAGATTGGAATCGACGCCACAGGCCCCTTTCCTACGGACACGCTCATGGGCCGCGCTCGCGATGGCGAGTTCGATGCGCTAGTCGCTATGTATCACGACCAGGGGCACATCGCACTAAAACTGCTTGCCATGCATCGAGCCGTAAACGTCACGCTCGGCCTGCCGATCGTGCGCACCAGCGTCGCCCACGGCACCGCGTTCGACCGCGCCTGGCAAGGCACGGCCGAAGCCAGCGGCATGGTGGCAGCGATGCTGACCGCGGCGAAGTTGAGCCGAAGGGCGTAGGCCGGAACGAGTTTCACGAGTTCCGGCCTACGGATGCGCTTCTCGCAGTCGCTCAACAACCAGCGACGTCTCATCGGTCCATTGCACGTCGCCCGGCTTGTACTGGAAGATGCCCGGATCGATCGCCTGGGCAAATTGCACCTCAAAGATTTCGTAGCGAACGAGCGGATCTCGGGTCGGACGCAGCCCGGCAACCGTGCTCAGCAAGTAAGCATCGCTCGAGCGCCGGTGTTCGATAACGTAGGGAAACAGTTTTTCTCTGCCCAGCAGTACCAACACATGGTGCGGCAATTGCTTAGGCCAAGGGCTTGCCTCTTCGCGCACCGAGGGCTCCAAGCTTACGCCCAGCGAGGCAAGCTCTTCGCTACGCCAATGGCCGACCAGCGCGTAGACGGCCAAACCATTCAGCTGGGTTTGGCGTGGCGGGTCAAAATCAAACCGTTGCAACAAGTCGGCTAGCATCTGCGTCAATCCACCTCGACCTTGCGAGGCAGCTAGCGAGGGCAATCGTGATTGCAACAACTTGACATCCAAACGGTGAACTTCCCGCCCACTAGGAAGCCGGCGGTCGGTCCATAAATAATCGCCGTCGAAGACTTGGACAAAACTGGCCGTCTTGCCCGCGACTTGCGTTTGCATTTCCCACTTCGAAACATGCTGCTCACCCGTTCTCCGTTGCCAGTAGTTACCCGAACCCATCAGCGTATGTTCGTCCAGCCGCGATTGATGGCGAATTCGGGCAGCAATGCTCTCGTGCCATTGGATTGCCTCGAGCGCACTGGCAAGCGTTTGGTTGCCGCTAGCAACGGGCACCGTCGACTGGGCACCGGCGACTGCTATCACTGCAAGCCACCAAGCCACCACGCAAGGCACGGTTGTTATACCTCGAACTAAAAAGAGTTTTGCCCGCGAAACACGCGAAAACACACGAAAACAAAAATCTTTTTTCGACGAATGCCTTGATTCGACGAACAAGAAAGAGTCCTCGCACTCTTCCAAAAAACACTGCTTTTCGCGTTCTTTCGCGTCTTTCGCGGGCAGGTTCTTGCTAGCGTTTTCACTTGGAGTTAAACGGCGCAATTTAGATTTCCTTTGCCGGTTTTGACGGTTTTGCCAAAGATTCCGGTCGCACAAGGCCGACCAATTACTTCCAGGGGAGTTCCCAGCGCGAGTTGGGCAACGAGCCTGTGTAGGGATTCTAGTGCTTTGGCAATCCTTAGCAATGACAATGGCAAAGCACTCGTGAGAGTCCCCCGGTCGGGTCCACGGCAGATAATTTGATTTGCCACGGGCGACGCTGGGACTAACGATTCAGACAGCCAAGCCAAATGATTCTCGCAATCGGTTGCAAATAGCGAGGGGAAATACCATGAAAAAACACTTTTTGACACTCACCATCTGTACGTCAGCTCTGTTGGCTTCGGCCAACGGCTTTGCCCAAGGGCCCTTGGGAGGTCACGGCAGAATTGCTTACAACCTGCCGCCGGCCCAACGACTCATGGAGCCAGGCCCCGGCGTTGGCGGCCCAGGTCCCGGCGTTTTGGGCCCCATGGCCACTCGCGGGGTAAGGCCTGCTGCGGCGATGGGAAGAGGCCCTGGCGGCCCGGGAGGCTATATGGCGGCGGGTGGCAATTGTGCGCCACCGATGGGAGGCAGCCCTCCGATCACTTCGCAAATCGCCTTCCTCGGACCTGCGGGCGGAGAAGTTGCCTGGGATATCAGCGGACAAGGCATGTTTGATTCCACGCCGCTGATCCTGCCGGGACGGCAAAACTTCACACAAGCTGCGATTTACCGACTCAAGCTTACCAACTTGCCAGACCGACCCGGTGTCGAGCTCTACCCCACGCTTGAAATCGCACCAGTCACTCCACGCACCGATGCTTACTTGGCTCACGCGCCAATTCCGATTCAGTTCACCGACGAAGACCTCGATCAGGTGCTCAGCGGCAACTTTGTCACGAAAGTCATCTATCTCCCCGATCCGAAATTCCAGGAGCTTTCCCTCTCCGGGGTAGAAACCCTGGTCAGCACGAGATTAGGACCGGGAGTCGATCCGATTGCCGAGGCCGACCATCGCGGATCGATCATGGCGATCCTGCGAATTGGTAATCTTGACCTGCAACTTCCTGGTCAGGGGCTTGCGATGCAAGGGCAAGGCGGCGTCACCCGCGCACAGCACCAAGAGTCTCTCGGCTCGGGGTCCCGAGGCGGTTATCAACAAGTTCCGACGGAAAGTGAAATTCCTTACCAGGGTCCAATCCAACAAGGACCAGTCCAAGGCGAAATGTCCTACGACGGTGCCATGGTCGCACCCCAAGGGATGCCCACGTCCGGCTTTGCCCCTCAGGCGATGCCTCCCCACATGGTTTCCGGCATGACGACGCCCCAATGGGGCATGCCCAGCGTAGGAACTCCTATCGGCTTGCCCGGCCCGCCGCACATTCCTTTGGGACATCAGGCCGGACTGACAAGCCACACCGTTCGCAACCGCACGCGGGTGAGAATGCCGCCACCGGTTCACAAAATGAAAATCAATGTGAAACAACGACCGGGAATGAATTACCCACGACCGGTCAACCACGTAAATATTGCAGAGAACAACCGCGCAGGGTTCCGCCCATTCGGAGGCACCGTGCCCCCAGCCGTGCCTACCGCACTGCAAAAGATGGCTTCCTGGCTCAGGCCCGGTTGCAAGGACGGTTCCTGTAAATAAACCGCTAGTGGCTTAAAAAAATGACAACGGTGCGTAACTTTCAAAGCTCCGACTTCGGTCGGAAGCTTGTCGATGGCAAAGTGTTTATGGCAGCTCTGCTTGGTCTGCTGCTCTGTGCTCCGGCACGGGCCGAGGACCAACCAGTGCATTGGCTTCATGCTGGTGCAATGCCTCCGGGAGCGATTGGACGCCAACGACTGATGCGAGGCGGACCGTTGTCAGGATTCTGTCAGCCGATTGCGATTCGTGCTCCCCAGGGAACACGAATCGCACCGGCGGCAGGTTCCACTTTTCTTCCAGGTCAAAAAGATCAATTGCAGGTGGGGCTGACCATTGGGCCGGTCTATCGCTTTCGCATCACCGAGATCCCCGACCATCCGGGCCTCGAAGTCTTTCCAACCGTCGAACTGGTCGACCGACTCTATCCTCCTCAGGGACAACAGCTCCGGTTTCCGATTCCGATCGAGCTAACCCACGAAGAGCTTGTTTCTGCCGCCGAAGGACGATTCATTACTCGGGTTATTTACCTAGAAGATCCCGGTCTGGCACCAGCGATCGCGCGAGAAAACCAAGAGCAACCTTGGATCGAAGCTCGCCCGGGCGAAGACCCTCTACTGGTAGCCGACCATCTGGGCCGACCCATGGCCATTTTACGCCTAGGAGGTCGTGTCCCTGAGAACCACCAGCCAAGCGATGCGTTCCTCTACGGTTCACCGCCCGTTCAAGTTTACGCCCGTTAGCGCCGGCGGCCACGCCGGCTACCCACAGAAAAACTCACCACAACCAAAAAACGGCCGTGCCAACCAACATCCCCACAACCTCGCCGGCCAACCTCCGACCACCTGTGTGGTTCCGCTACGGCGTCGTCGCCGTGGCAACGCTCATTCTCTGCTCCTGCCAAGCCATCGAGCCAGTCAATAGTTCCGGCGCGTTCGCCCCAAGCGCATATCGCGAGCCTGCTACGCATAACGAATCGAGAAGGGTTCATCTTGCAAGCCATACCGACCAACAATCGCCGGTCGTCCCCGCAATCTACATTCAAGATACCCACGCCGCACCACCTGCGGTGCGACGGATGGAATACCAAGATCGTCTCCACACGGTCGGCTACGAGATGCCGCCCTGCCAAGCCTGCGCTTGTGCCAGCGACCATCCGATCGGACCACGCGACGAATACCTCTGCGATGGCGGCGACTACGGCCTCCCCGCCGCAGTTCGCAAAGACTGGCAAATCGACGGCCTGCAGCAAGAAGATACCATCGCGCACTACGACACGGTCGACGGGCGCACGGTCATCACTCCCAGCAATCGTGTTTGCATCTACGCGCCCCGTTTTGGAGTCGTCCGCCGCGAAATCGACTTGCACGAATACGCTCGCTACGATACGACCGTTGGCTTCAACGACAACTTGGCGCTGGCCAGAATCGACGAAACCGAAAGAGCTTTTGCTTCCCAGGCCGATCTTGAACCGACCATCCATCGGGCCGAGAATCCCCCGAGCTTATTGCGCGAACGTCAACAGTTGGGCGAGCTCGATCAAGAGTTGAGCGCCGTCGAATTCGATGGCTCGCTGGCACCTTATGCCGATCTCCAGATCATCCGCGTCGGCACGATCAGCAACAACGAAAACGCGCTCGTCGCTCGCGCAAGTTTGGCTGCCATCACTTGGGCTGGCGATCAATCGCCGCAAATCACGATCAACCGTCGCCAAGCCCATGCGGCCGTCAGCCAACAACAAGCGGGCATCGTTTATCACCAAAAGGATCCAACCAAACCCCATTTGCGACTCATCAAACTTGCGTCGGCGGGGTCTGCTCAGCCGGGCGAAGTGGTCGAGTTCACCCTCCGCTTCGACAACATCGGCTCGCAAGTCATGGGCAACGTGACGATTGTCGATCATCTCACCACGCGACTCGAGTACGTGCCCGACAGCGCCACCGCAAGCGTCGAGGCCGCATTCAGCCTCGAGCCCAGCAGTTCCGGCGGCTCCAAAGTCCTACGCTGGGAAATCCAAGAGCCGCTCGAAGGCGGCATTTTGCAGTTCAAGTGCAAGGTGCTGTAACCGTCGAAGCGAATGAGCGTTAGGCGTTAAGAAATCTACTTCAACGGTGCTATTTCTGCGTGAGGACTTTGGCAGTTAGGTCGAGGTACGTTTCCACCGTAGACCGAGACAAGGAAGGGAAATCTTCCAAAAAACAATCGATCGTGTCACCCGCTTTGAGATGTGCGACCAATGTTTCGACTGGCACGCGTGTCCCGGAAAAAACTGGCGTACCACCAAGTATCTGCGGATCACTGACAACAAGTTCTGGGGCAACGGAAGCCATGAGTGGCGTTTCTCAAAGGGATTAAAAGACCACTTCATTATACACATCCTCTTACGCAATAGTCTACAAAAAGGCTATCGCTTCGTATTTGTCTCTAGCGTCTGTCCAAGGCTCGTCGTTGGCAAAGTCTGATTGTCCTAGCCAATATTGAGCCAATCCTGCTAGTGCCAGTCAAATACCCCTTCCCCTCTTTTTGCCTCTAGAAGAGTTGTTTGCCGAAGAGCTTTTCGATTTGCATAAGGATAGAGTCCCAGTTCCAAAGTGTGACCTCTGCCTTTTTTGCCATCTCTTTCGCAGCACGAGTATAATCCGAAGTCGCTACAACAAGCGATTTATTACAATCGTAGTATTGCTTGGCACCAATAACCTGATTAATATCTCCAACACTCACTTTAGTTGTTGACGCATACCTTTTCACCTGTACGGCAATCTTGCTTTGTCCTTTGCTGGCAATCAAATCTGCACCAAAATCACCGACATAAGAAGTCTCTTCAACTCCAAAGCCTGCTCTGCTAAACATCATTCCAATGATCAGTTCAAAATCAGCAGGATGAACAGCCGCAAACCTATACGGACCGTAATGAGAGATAAGAGATTCAAGTTTTGCTTTTGAGAAATCAATTCTTTCAAACCTGTTATTAGTCGAAGCAGTTTTTGGGACTCTCTCAATTCTACCGCTAATGTGAGCGAGCAGCTGCAGGGAAGCAGAGCTGACTAATTCAATATTGCTGTCAACCATTGACGTCGTGGAATCAAAAAGATTTTGCGGGAATTTCACTTCTGCCCTAATGTCATCGTGATAGCTTTGTGTGTAATAATACAGTTCATTCATTGCAACTGCACATGCTAATTCCGGGTAACTTTCACGGTCACTGGCGATTGCCACAAGATAATCAATTGCCGTCCGATGGTACTTACCACTGCAATTATCATTGCCGGAGCTTAGGTTGTTTAGCATCCAACAGATCAGGGGTTCCCCGCAGTAACCCTCTACTTCGACTTTCCGTGCTATATCATCCTTGTCCTGCTTTGCTATGCAAGTGAAAAGAATGTGAAGTGATTGTTCGGTGTCCAATAACGACAAAATGCTGCCTGCCAAAGCGCGGAGGGCCATGTTGGAGGACTGGGTGTAAGCGGCTATATCTTCAGCATAGCTACTTGCGATTGTAGGATTGTTTTTCGTAAATTCCAGCAAGGCGTTAGCAGCAGTGACCGACAACTTAGTCTCTTGCGCCATCCTGCTGAGAAAAATGTTAATGGGGGTTTTTGAGTTAGACATGTATTTTAGCCGGGCTGCGTAAATTCAAAAAATGCTGCGTTGCTATTCCCTCTTGCAAATTACTTTACTAGTGCTGCCCTTTGCATTCCCATTACATCTCAAGTAAGAAAACGGTCCCATCCACCCAATTGACACCAAATTCACAGGCGCAGGAAGAGCATAGAAAGCGGTCGCCGGTATTGCCGGAATCAACATTTAAATCAAAAGAGGTGTCACAGGCAGGGCAATTCACGTTGCGCGTCCCAGTCACGCCTCCTTCTTCTGGAAAAATAAATTCTTCCATAAAAAAATAGACGTCCATTTCCATTTTTGAATCCTTAGACGAAGACGACTGAAGCAGAACCGCGACAGCGTGTAGTTTAGAGGATAATGAGGACGCCGACGTAACTAAATGACAAAAATGAAGCGGGGAAATCACCAGTGCGATTAAGAAGTCCGGCCTTTCCCAAAAAACGACTTTATTGGAGGTGAAAAATACTACCACTAAGAAATCTCCGGCCTAGGGGCCAAAGCAAAAAAACAATATACTGGCAAGTCCTCAGTTACTAAATCCAACTCCCAGTCTCTCTCCCCCATGCCCTACCTCTCCTTCCTTTTCATCTGCATCGTTTGGGGCACAAGTTTTATTCTCATGGAGCGTGCTTCCCATGCACTCGGCCCCGTCACAATCGCTACTTGTCGGCTACTGGGTGGCGCACTGGTCCTGGCCATCTACTGGCTTTTTAATCGGCAAACTTTCAAGCTCAATCTTGCCGCCTGGGGACACATTTTGGTGGTCGCCCTCTTGGCCAACATCCTGCCGTTCGTCATCCAGCCTTACGTCATGATGCAAGCTGGCGAACACGCCTACTTCGGTATGCTGGTTGCACTCGTTCCTTTGGCAACCATCATGGCGTCGATTCCCATGCTTGGTATCTGGCCCTCGCGTCGCCAACTGATCGGCGTACTCGGGGCATTCTTTGCCTCATGGCTGCCGTTTACGATGGCTCGAACCGCGGCATTTCTACGGGTCTTCTCGTCCTGGCCCTCTCGGTTCCCTTGTCGTACGCCCTCGGCAACACCTACATCAAATGGAAACTCGACCACCTGCCGCCGCTCGTCTTAACCATCTACTTCCTAGCTCTCGGCGGGTTGCTTCTGTTGCCACTGCAATTCTCACCGGCAACGCTTGCCGCCTGGAACCTCGATGGCCCTGCCCTGCCCTCCGACTGGACGTTGGCAATCGCCTCGGTCGCCTTTCTCAGTGTGGTCGGCACCGGCATCGCGATTCTCCTATTCATCCAGCTCGTCAAACACCAAGGCCCACTGTTCGCCGGTATGGTCACTTACGTTGTCCCGGTTCTTGCCCTCTTTTGGGGCCAATACGACAGCGAACGACTCACCGGCACCCAACTCGCGGCGATCGGAGGGGTCCTCACTATGGTCGCCTTTGTCCAATGGGGCGCTGCCGAACCGATTCGCTCAACGCTCGAACCCCTTCCCGACTGATTTCTGCTTGTTACCGTCACTCCGGCGATCTGTCAGATCGCGGCTACTTCAATCCCCAATCTCAAATGTCCACTTCCTGGCTTGCTCAGCGCACTTCCGAATTCGACAGCTCTGGCATTCGCAAGGTCTTTGATCTCGCGGCGAAAATGACCGACCCGATCAATCTCTCGATCGGCCAGCCCGACTTTGCAGTGCCCGACGCCATCAAAGAAGCCGCGATCGAAGCGATCCGCGCCGACAAAAACGGCTACAGCGTCACCCAAGGAATCCCCGAACTCCAACAAGCCCTGCAAGCCCGCATCGATGCCGAGTACGGCCACGCCGATCGCCGCGTGCTGGTCACCTCAGGCACCAGCGGCGCGTTGGTGCTCGCGATGCTCTCGCTCATCGACCCAGGCGACGAAGTGATTTGCTTCGATCCCTATTTTGTGATGTACCCGACGCTAGTCGGCATGGTCGGCGGCCGGCCGGTGATGGTCGACACGTATCCCGACTTCCGGATCGATATCGAAAAGGTCGCCGCCGCGATCACCCCACGCACCAAGATGATCCTACTAAACAGCCCCGCCAACCCAACCGGCGTGGTGGCCACAGAAGACGAAATCAAATCGCTTGCCGGTTTAGCAGCCAAACACAACCTCGCCCTCCTCAGCGACGAGATTTACCGCGACTTCAGCTACGAAGCCTCGCCAACCAGCCCCGCAACTTTCAACGACCAAACAATCGTCGTCGACGGCTTTAGCAAAACCTACGGAGTCACCGGCTGGCGCCTCGGTTGGATCCACGGCCCCTCAGCAATCATCGACAAGCTAACGATGTTGCAGCAATACACTTTTGTTTGCGCCCCCCACCCCCTACAACACGCCGCCCTAGCTGCGCTAGAAACCGACATGAGCGACCACATCACCAACTACAAGAAGCGCCGCGACTTGCTCGCGCAAGGCCTCCACAACGCCGGCTACGAATTCACCCCCCCAGGCGGCGCATTTTACGTCTATCCCAAAGTCCCCAGCGGCAAAGGCACCGCGACTGAATTCGTCACCCACGCCATCGAAAACCAACTGCTAGTTATCCCCGGAAACATCTTCAGCCGCCGCGACACGCATTTCCGAATTTCCTACGCCGCAAGCACCGAAACAATCGAACGCGGTTTGGAAGTTCTACGGCAAATAGGCCCTCAGTAGCACGCACGCGATTGACTTTCCCTCATAGCCAGGGCCGTTAGATGGCCAACTCGGGCTCCGAGGTCTTTGGTTGCGTAATGTTTTACTCCGAAACTCGCCAGCGCATCTGGAACAACCACATCGCACCAAGTAAAAGGCCTACGTTGTAGACGGCTGAGAAACCAAGGTGCCACCAGAAGACCGAGATCACCTTCGGTGCCGAGGTAGGCGCACCGGGAATTGCCAGTGGCAAATTAAAAACGGCGGCAAAGGGGCTACTGGCCTCTGCATACTGCACGATTTCAACGGCACCGCTACCTGCCAAAAACGTGTTCACAAAGAGATGTGCCGCCACGGGCCCGAGGAACAGGGTCAAGATAATCAAATAGGTCGCCATCAAGCTCGTTTCGCTCTTGCGAAATAGCGTGGAGCAAAAAAGAGCGGTCATGGCAGTCGTCATGCAAGTCGTCGCGAAGACGAGAAAATAGCCGCCCATCGTCGGCAAGTTGTGCCAGTAGTCGAGAGGCATGATGCAGGCCAAGACGACGGGCCACATCAGAAAAGAACTCAACACGCTCGACACGCGTAACCCTGAAAAAAGTTTACCCCACAACATTTGCCAGGGAGTAATGAGCGTGGTGAGCAACAGGTCGAGTGTCTGCCGCTCGCGTTCGCTCGTCACACTGCCAGCCGAAAAAACGGGACCGACCAACATGTTGAACAGTAGCACATAGGCAATGTACCAAGCTGCGAGATGCTGTTGCATGTACAGGCAAACCGCCATTACGGGCAGAGCGATCAGCATGCTGATCTGAATAACCAGCCGCAGCATAAGCGTGCCTTGGCTGAAAATCTCGCTACGGATTTCTTTGTCGTAAATCGGATTCGCGTTGTCGGGCAGGAAGGTCGTTCGCTTGGGCGGGGCAAAGAGTCGATCAGGAAACTCGTCGCGGCTGATGTAGAGGCCGACCGCTTCTTCGGCTTCGGTTTCGAGGTCGATCACTTGTTTGCCGTCGCTACCCAGCTCGGGCGATTGGAAAAGCCGACGGCTCGTATCGGCCCAAAGCAGCGCACCTATCGATCCGCAAACGACCGGCACCACCGTAAAAACGACCAGCAGCCGCGCCTCGCCAAGCTGATCGAGCGCTAGCCAAATAAAGACTCCGGCCATCGCCAATGGCAAAATCAGTAGATAGGAGACTGCCAGCGAAGCCGAGGTGCGCGAGAAAATGCTGCTACACCAAAGGCTGACCATGCCGAACAACGCCACCGAGGAAATCATTGCGAAATATCCCGAAAAAACGTCAAAAGGATGGACCCCCCCTAACGGCAGACAAAGCATGACGATCGGCAGCGAACAGATCATCAGCTCGGCCAAGGGAATCAGCGCCGCAGCCAATTTCCCGAGGACGATTGCCCCCGGCTTGACGGGGCTGGCCATGAGCATCTCAAAACTCTTGCGTTCTTTCTCACCGGTAATTGCCCCAGCAGCAAAACTAGGAGCCATCAGCGACATCAAGAGATACTGTCCCAGAAAAAACAGATTCACCAATTTCTTGGCTTCTTCAGAACTGGCCATATCAAGCCGCTGCTCCGTCGGCCAGGCGGCGTAAACAAGCAGCCCCAAAAACCCGACGTAGGCCGTCAGCAGCACAAACCCGCGGGCGGCCCGCAGGTTGGTGATGAGTTCTCGCTGGAGGACAGGATTTTCGAAAACGTACATGAGGGTTCCAAAAAATTCTTGAAACACAGAGGCACAGAGATAACGGAGAAAAAAATTACCCCAACTCGGTTTCCTCCGTGCCTCGGTGTTTCCATTTTTCTTCTTAGCTCCGACTTCAATAAATCAGTACTCTCGAGGTCGAACTTTTCCAAGCACGCGACTCGGCAGCCCTTGCAGCCTCAAAAATCCTTCCGCGTCGGTCTGGTCGTAGCTGCCGCCACCTTCCATGCTCGCGATTTCCGCATCGTAGAGACTGTTGGGGCTAGTGCGGCCGTGAATCATGACGTTGCCTTTGTACAGACCAAGCGTCACCTCGCCGGTAACCGACTGCTGGGCTTCGCGGATGAATGCCAGGAGAGCGTCCATCTTCGGCACGAACCAGAATCCGTAGTACACCATCTCGGCGACTTCCGGCGATAGCCGATCGCGCAGATGCACGAGATCGCGGTCGAGCGTAAGTTGTTCCAGCGCCAGGTGCGCGGCATAGAGGGCCGTGATACCCGGCGCTTCGTAGACGCCGCGGCTCTTCATGCCCACAAAGCGGTTTTCGACAATGTCAATACGCCCAACACCGTTGCGGCCGGCGATCGCGTTCATGGTCTCAACCAACGCCAAAGGAGATTTCGCGTCGCCGTTTACGGCGACCGGCACACCGCTTTCAAACGAGACCGTCACTTCCTCGACCGCATCAGGGGCATCCTGCGGCGAAACGGTCATGCCAAAGTCGACCATCGCAACGCCATTGGTATTCGGGTCTTCTAGCTCACCCGCTTCGTAGCTGATGTGCAAACAGTTTTCGTCGGAGCTGTAGGGCTTTGCGATCGAAGCTTTGACGGGAATTTTTTTCGCGTCGCAGTAGTCGATCATTTCGGTCCGACCGGGAAACAGATTGCGAAACGCCTCAACGCGCCAAGGAGCAATCATTTTGACGCTAGGCTCGAGCGCTTCGGCTGCCAGTTGGAATCGGCATTGATCGTTGCCCTTGCCGGTAGCTCCGTGAGCGTAAGCTTCGGCCCCCACTTCTCGGGCCACCTGCAAGCAAACCTTCGAGATCAGCGGCCGAGCGATCGAAGTGCCCAGCAGGTAAATACCTTCGTACTTCGCTTGCCACTGAAGCACTGGAAATGCGTAGTCGCGGCAGAGCTCTTCGCGGGCGTCGATCAACTGCGACGAAATCGCTCCATGGTCGCGGGCCTTTTGCAAAATTGCCTCACGATCTTCGCAAGGCTGCCCCAAGTCGACATAGACGGCATGGACATCGTAGCCTTCATCTTGCAGCCAACCGAGAATCACGGAAGTGTCGAGTCCGCCTGAATAAGCCAATACGCAACTGGGCATCGTTTTTTGTCCGTCTGCAAGCTGGGAAATAAAAGGGAAGGTGCCGGCAAAAGGCCGGGCACAAAGCAACTATTGTGGTTCGCGGGTCTCTCGCTGGCAAGCATCAAGCTCGGTGAGTTTGCTCATGAGGAGCATTCTCGAAAATCAAACCCTCCCTGAACACCTCCCTACCCACTAAAATCACTGAAGAACCATACGGAAAGGGGTCCGAACGATGCGGAGCTGTTGAAACTGCCTTATACCACTACCTCGGAGCCTTACCCGAACCAGAATTTACCCAACAGATCCTGGGGACGAGGCCAAAAAATAGGTTGCGAACATGAATGACGAATCTCTGCCTGCGACCAGCCGCTGGCCAAAACATGCCGTCTGGGTTGGGCCGATCGTTACCCTGGTCGGTGCGCTAAGCTATTTTCTGTTCTTCGCTCAGTTCCCGATCCTCCGCGACTTTCCGGTGCTCAATCTGCCGGTCGTTTTGCTCGGGTTTGTGCTCTCCGGTGCCGGGTGTTGGCAAATGTTTCGGGGCCGTAGCGGCTTGCTGGGCAAGGCGTTTGCCTCGGTCGGGCTATTGATGTCGCTGGGCGTGGCAGGGCTGTTTTGCTTTTACATTTTCTTCTTGTCGTATCAACTCCCCGCCGTGGCAGCGGTCCCCGATTTGCGATCGGCTGCGCCCGAGATCGCATTGCTCGACCAGAATGGCGAGCAAGTACGGCTCTCCGACCATCTCGGTAGCAAGGTGATCTTGGTCTTCTACCGTGGCCATTGGTGACCTTTCTGCCTCTCTGAACTGCAAGGCTTGCAGTCCCGCCTCCAAGAAATCCGCGATCACGGCGGCAAGGTTCTTGCTGTTTGCGCTGATTCCGTCACAAAAAATCACAAAGTCGTTGAGCAGCAAAAACTCGATTTCCCAATCCTTTCGGATGCCGACCTCGTGGCGACCGATGCCTACGGTTTACGGCATGAGGGGGGCAACCCAATAGAAGGCCGCGACGTTTCCCGCCCCGCTGTTTTTATTCTTGATGGCGAGGGCGTCATCCAGTGGCGTCATTTGACCGACAACTGGCGGGTCCGGGTTCGGCCCGAAACGATTGTCGAGCAGCTCGTTGAGATGCAATGAAATGTTGTTGGAGGCAACGGTAGGCTGTTTAGCCGACCTCGTAGATCACCGGTCGATATTTGGGAAGAGGGATCGGTTTGCCCGATTGTCGAGCAGCTTCCAACCAAGCCGTCTTAGCGATCTCGACTTCCGAAAGTGCCTCTTCAGCGGTCTTGCCAAAGGCCGAGCAGGCTTTGAGATCAGGGATGTCGGCAATATACCCATCATCTTCTTCGCTAAAGAAGATATTGATGTGATAGTCTTTCATGACAGTTAATCCTCCAACCTCAGATTATACTCTTCAACAAGCTTCAGGAACTGCCTAATCTGATACGATTTTGCCTGCCCGCCAATTTCTTGCAGGTTGACCAGTTCAGGAACGTTGGGGTGAGCGAAAATATGATGACTGCCACTTACTCGCTTAAGCGTGAACCCAAACGCTTCAACGAGTCCACGCATGTCGCCGAAGCGAATGTTCCTCGAACCACCAAGAATTTTTTCTAGGACTTTACGTGTCTTCATTTGGGAGATTATCGCATGCTGGAGGCGTATTGGCGAGTGTTTTTCTCAGCCGTGCTGCCACGCAGCACACGGCCTATCGTACTCTCCACAAAAAAATCCCGACTGCAGCAAGTGCTACAGCCGGGATCATTTTCAATTCAAAAACTTTTTGCCAACCTACTTCGCCGCTTCAGCCGGCTTGGGGTCGGTCTCGCCTAGCTCTTGCATCGCGGCGCGACGGCTTAGCTTGACGCGGTCTTGCTCGTCGACGGCAATGACTTTGACTTTCATCTTGTCACCTACTGAGCAAATGTCGGCTACGCTGCCGACGTACTCGTCCGAGAGCTCGCTGATATGGCAGAGCCCATCGCGACCAGGAAGAATCTCGACAAACGCACCAAAATCTTTGACGCTCGTGACCGTGCCGTCGTAAATCTTGTCGACCTTGACGCTGGCCGTCAGGGCGTCGACCCGAGCCAAGCCCGCCTCGGCACACTCTTGGTTGGCTGCCGCAACGGTGACGGTGCCGTCTTCTTCGACATCGATCGTGCAACCGACTTCTTCCTGGATGCCACGAATCGTTTTTCCGCCCGGGCCAATAAGCAGGCCGATCTTTTCTGGGTGGATCTTGGTACGTAGCATTCGCGGTGCCGAGTCGGCCGTCGATTCTCGCGGACAAGGAATCGCAGTCAACATGCTGCGTAGAATATCAATACGTGCTTCACGCGATTGCTTGAGCGTGGCACGAATGATCTCTTCGCTAATGCCGTTGATCTTCAAGTCGAGCTGAATGCCCGTGATGCCGTTTTGCGTGCCGGCGATCTTGAAGTCCATGTCGCCAAAGTGATCTTCGTTGCCGATGATGTCGGTCAGCAAAACCCACTTCTCGCCTTCTTTCACCAATCCGACCGAGATGCCGGCTACCGGATTGGTAATCGGAACACCTGCCGCCATCAGACCCAAGGTCGCGCCACAGACGCTGGCCATGCTGCTCGAACCGTTCGATTCGAGAATGTCGGAGATGATGCGAATGGTGTAAGGGAAATCGTCGTGGTCGGGAAGCAC
>JAADIN010000254.1 GCA_013151315.1 Planctomycetota bacterium
CCGACACTTATCCGAATTCGCCTACAAAATGGCAACGCTAGGTGCGGATAGGTGTCGGTGCCGCCTGCCCACCCGTTAAAGCCTAACCCCTACACCCGAATAACCGCTAGCAAAGGGTTGGCGACTCTGTTGCAGTAGACTTCTACGCAGATCCAGGGTACTCTGGGCCCTTACGCCGTGCTTGCATTCGCGATTACCTCGACGCGATTTTTCGTGCTCCGATGGAATCTTCGAGATCAGCCGCTTTGCATGCCGCTTATCGCCCTGGTTCCCGTTTGGGAATTCCGCCTCACCTCACGCTGAAAAGCCGATGAAGCAACCCTCATTCCTGGCAAAGAAAACACTGGGGCAACCCCACTACTTTCTACTCGCCATGGCGTTTGCGTTTCTCGTTGCCTTCGTGCCTCGTGGCGTACGGAAGGCGGTGGAAAGCAACACCAACAAGGCCGAGGACTGGCTGCCGTCGAGCTATTCCGAGTCGATCGACTTGCGCTGGTTTCGCGACCACTTCATGGGCGAACAATTTGCACTGGTGAGTTGGGACGGTTGCACACTAGGCGATACCGAAAGATTAGATTTCCTCGTTAGGAAACTCGTCCCTACCCCCGAGATGCTTGCCAGCGCTCCCGAGGACTCTGACCTCCACCTACGAGCCCAATGGTACAAACATATCGTCAGCGGACCGGCCGTCATTGAAGAGCTGATGGCCAAGCCCTTGAGTCTCGACTACGGCGACGCCATCAAGCGTATTGAAGGCGCACTGATTGGTCCGCCTCGCCTCGACGAAGAGGGAAACTCCCTCGGCAACGAATCGCGCACCACTTGCCTGATCGTTTATCTCACCGAAGAAGCCACGCTCGACAATCGGACGATGCGGCGAGCGATCGAAAAAATCACGGCGATTGCCTCGACCGAATGTGGGATCCCCGAAGAGACGATCCACATGGGCGGACCCCCGGTCGACAACATCACAATCGACGTCGAAGGCGAACGGACCTTGATTCGTTTGGCACTGTTATCGGGCATCGTGGGGTTTTCGCTCTCCTACTGGTGCTTCCGCAGCATCAAGCTCACCGGCATCGTTTTCGCGGTCGGAGTTCTCAGTGCCGGCATAAGTCTAGCGATCGTTTTTTACTTCGGCATTCTCGAAATGAAGTGGACCGGGCTCACCACCGCTCGGCTGGGAACGGTCGACGCAATCCTCATGTCGATGCCCGCGGTAGTCTATGTCCTGGGACTTTCCGGCGCCATTCATATCGTCAACTACTACCGCGATGCCCGCCGAGATGATGGCCTTAAGGGCGCCGCCGAAACGGCCGTGAAACTCGGCTGGGGCCCCTGCGCACTCGCCGCTTTTACGACGGCCGTAGGACTCGGCTCGCTGTACACCAGTGATATTCTTCCCATCAAAAAATTCGGCATGTTCACCGCCATTGGTGTGTTGGCCACAGTCGGCGTGCTTTTTACTGTTTTGCCCGTGTTCCTGCATCGTTTTCCTGTCAGCGACGACTTGATCCGGCGACAGTCGGGTGGCCGCGACGGCGATCATCTGCCGATGTGGGCCAAAAATATCTTCGGCTTCGTCGTCAGACGACACACGCTGACCTGCGTCATGTGGGCCGTGGTGATGACCACGTTTGCCTTTGGCATGACTCGCATCACGACTTCGGTAAGTCTCTTAAAACTTCTCGATCCCAATACCGATCTGATCCACGATTACACCTGGCTAGAAAAAAATCTGGCCAATCTGGTCCCCATGGAAGTGGTACTCACCATTCCGCCCGAGCGATGTCGAACCGCTGACGAACACGCCGAAGCCGATGGAGAGCAGTACCGCCTCTCGACGCTGGAACGCCTCAACATGCTCCGCATGGTTCAGAAACGCATCGAAAAACTTGACGAGATCAGCCGAGTCATGTCGGTTGCTACGTACACTCCCAAGAGCACTAACTCAGGAAACATCAACGCCGACCGCAGTGCGGACTACGCCAAGAACAAGAGCTTGGAAGAAAATCGCGACGCGCTTCAGAAAAGCGGCTATCTATGTATCGAGCAAGAAAGCAGCCGAGAAAGTAGCGAGAATCGCGAGTTGTGGCGAGTCAGCGCGCGCGTCGCCGCACTTGGCGAAGATGGCGAAGGCGTCGACTACGGACAGTTTGTTGAGCAATTGAAAACTGCCGTCGACCCGGTACTTGTTGCTTATCAACAACGCGACATCGTGGTACGGCAACTTCACGCTGCCGGGAAAAAACTCGACGGAGCAAAAATTTGTATCTTGTACCGCACGCCCGATGGAGCTGCCGACCCCCCGGAAACTGCTCAGGAATCGGTACTTCGCAATGTGCTTCGCGACAGCGGCATCGCGCCTCGCGTGACGGCCAACGGAAAAATGAGCAAAGGGCCCGCCACGTTCGATCTCGCCAAGCTCGATGCCCACAAAGACGACCCAAAATTCCCCGAGATCATGGCCAACGCGATCAAGATTCTTAGCGAGCAGGACGCAATTGTCCTCGTCTCCGCGGGAAGCGATCCGACCGCCAAACAATTGGCCGAGGCAGGACTCCAGCTCATTGATGTTTCGAGGGTTCCCGTCTACGAGCAATCGGCGGCCTTACCGCTCGCGGTCGGCGACCAACCTCGGCCGATCCGTGCCGTCTACACGGGCATGATCCCGTTGGTCTACAAAACCCAGCGCGAGTTGCTCTTCAGCCTTAAGGAAAGCATTATGTGGGCCACGGTCTTGATCGCCGTGGTGATGATGTTTGTGCTTCGAAGCCCCATCGCTGGCGCGATTTCGATGATCCCCAATGTTTTCCCGATCGTTATTATTTTTGGCATACTCGGCTGGGCGGGGATCAAGGTCGATATTGGCATCATGATGACCGCAAGCGTCGCGTTAGGCGTTGCCGTCGATGATACGGTTCACTTCCTCACTTGGTTCCGGCGTGGCGTTACCCGAGGCATGGATCGAGTCGAGGCGGTCATGCTTGCCTACGATCGTTGCGCGACCGCCATGCTCCAGACCACAATCATAGGTGGCCTAGGATTGGCCGTCTTCGCGACCAGCACTTTCACGCCAACGCAGCAGTTTGGCTATCTCATGATTTCCATGTTAGGCGCAGCGCTGATTGGCGACTTGCTCCTGCTGCCTGCGATCTTGGTGAGTCCCTTAGGACGGTTCTTCGGCGGCAAAGCCCCTGCCCCGGCTGCCGAGATGCCTGCTGTCGAAACCCCATCACTCGAAGCAACTCCGGTCGGCGACTCTCTTGCCCCCATCGCCGGAGAGAAAGAGCCCGTGAAGGGGCCCGTTCAGCCCGTCGCGATTTCCGAGATCCAGCCCAAGCAGCCCGAGCCCCTCTTTACTGATGCCAAAGTGGCCTCAAGCGATCAGGTGGCTAACGCTACCGAGCAATTGCAAAAAGAACTGCAAGATGGCCCTCACGCGGCCTTGCACGCCAAGCTTCGCAATCTACGACGCGAGACTAGTAAATAAGGCTTTCGGGGTTAGGCTTTAGCGGATAGCACCGACACCGATCCGCAAGTCGTGTAGCCATTCGTATCCGTGGTGATGGTGCTGATCTCTAACCCCTAACTCCTAAAGCCTCCTTCCCAATGTCTCGTCGCAACATGCTTCTGTTGATTATCGCAGCGCTAGTTTCCTACGCCTGTTTTGTGCGTGCGGAACAGAACCCATACGCGCGCTATGTGGCGGGCGGCTACTCGGTGATCGACCGTTGGGCCTTGCACGAAACCTCCAATCAAGATCTCTTCGAGGGAGCGATGCGCGGCATGGTCGAGGTTTTGCAGAAGCAAGGCGACGAACATTCGCTCTTCATCGACGAAGAGCAACGCGACCTTTTTCGTGTCGAGCTCACCCAGGAGTTCGGCGGCGTCGGCGTCCGAATTCGCCGTCTGGGCGACCCGCCCCAGCTCACCATCGTTGGCCCGCCCGAACCGGGTACGCCCGCTTTCAGCGCCGATATCCGGTCCGGAGATCGAATTATTGCCCTGGATAGCAAGCCGACGGCAGAGATGGAAATGCTCGAGGTCCTCCAACTCATGCGAGGCAAGGCGGGCCAGCCGGTCGTCCTTTCCATTATCCACCAGGGCGAAGACACCCTAGAGGAAATCACCTTGGTCCGGGCCATCATCACCGTGGAATCGATCCGAGGCGATCTACGCGAGGAAGACGGTTCGTGGTTGTTTCGGTTAGACGCGGACCCTCGCATCGGATACCTACGGATCACTAGTTTTGGAGACAAGACCGAAGCTGAGCTGACTCGCGCGCTCGCATCACTCTGCGGACCCACTGTCAAAAATCCTGTCGAAGCGATTATCCTCGACGTACGCGACAACTATGGCGGCGCGCTCGACGCCGCCGTCGGAATCAGCGACCTTTTCCTTCGGGCCGGATTGCCGATCGTTACCACACGAGGTCGCGGCCAAGTCACTCGCGATCGCTTTGTCTCAACCGGCAGCGGCGGTTACGTCGATCGGCCCCTGGCGATTCTCGTCAATCACGACAGCGCCAGTGCCGCCGAAATCCTCGCCGCCTGTTTGCAAGACTACCGCCGAGCCGTCGTCATCGGCCAAAGATCCTACGGCAAAGGAACCGTCCAGCGGCTCATGCCCATCGAGTCAGGCCGAAGCCTGCTCAAGCTCACCTCGGCAACCTACTGGCGCCCCAACGGAAGAAACATTCACCGCATGAAAGGCGACACCGACCAAGACCTTTGGGGCGTTTCTCCCAATGAAGGTTTTGAAGTGGTGCTGGACGACGAGCAATATCTGCAATGGCGAAACTACCGTCGCCGTCGCGACCTGCTCGGCAACGGCGACCCCGGTCCCCTCTCCGAGCAAATTGACAAAGAAGACGGCAAGCCCCCCGAGTCGTTCACCGACCAAGCATTCCAACAGGCCATCCGCCATTTGCAAGCAACGCTCGACGCGCGTTAGCGCCGTCGGCCCCGACGAACGCCCACCAAACCATTGAGCCGCCCAGCTCCGCCCAACCCGCAAACCTTCCGCCCCGTTGCAAGCCGTTTGCAAATTTTACCCAAGCACGGCACCCGAGACTCTTGCTCGGGGAAAAGACGTAACTGGCACTGCACAAACAGTTTACGTCAATTTCATTGCCTCGTAGCCATCCAGCCAAGGCTTTGGCACGGCAAATGCGGTATCCTCTTCCAATGAGCGGCCAAAAGCCGCTCGGCAGAGGGTTCGGCTCCGAGGCCAAGGGAATTTCGGCTCGGGCAACACTCCGCCTCTTTTCATTTGCTTCTTTTCAAATCAAGCTTTCTTTTCAAATCCAATAGCAGGCAGTTCTCGCCTGCAAGTGCAAAGGAATAGGCATCATGGTTGCTCCACGCAAAACAAGAAAAATTTTCTGCACTATCGTTCGAGTTTCCGAGGATGGCGAAAGAAGCCAAGGTCATGCCAGTCGCTTTTCCACACGACCGAGCCGTCTCTTGCCCTGGTCCGATCCGTACCTCGCCAAGTTGGTCCGCAATCTCCAGGACGAAGTCCGCAACGAACGCGCATCGGCCAACTGCTTAAGAGCCGAGCTCGATCCCCTACCTGCCATCGATCGCGAAGAAGAATGGACCGACAGTTTAGGTTGGAGGTTTTAGGAAATAACAAGCCGATGCAAAGCCGAGGGATTGCAATCCCTCGGCTTTCAAAGTGTGTTCCGCTCACCACCCAACACCTCCGGCCTAAGCTCCGCCACAATAAAAAACGAACCCGTGATGCAAATCAGTTGTTCTGACGTGGCAAGCTCCTGCACCAATTGCCAAGCATCGATCGGCAAGTCGCGCTCGTAGACACGATCGCCAGTCTCCGCCGGTCCCAATCGCCCGAGCTCCTCGCGCACCATTTGCCCAAGTTCCCCCGTGGGAACCGCCCGCGGATTCTCGCGGTACTGCGTTACCACCACCCGCCCAAAATGCGGCATCAACACCCGGACGATCCCCCGCACATCCTTATCTTGCGTGGCCGCGAGTAGCAAAATTCGGTTCTCTCCCGAAAAACTCGAATCGAACACTTCGACCAACGCCTCGGCCGACGCAACATTGTGGGCCACATCGAGCACCACCGTGGGCCGACGACTGACAATTTCAAACCGCCCCGGCAGCGACAACTTTGCCAGCGCCTGATGAATCGCCGCAGTAGAAATCGACCAGCCTTGCCTGCGCAGTTCGGCAATCGTCGCAATCGCCAGGGCCGCATTGGCCGCCTGATGCTCGCCCAGCAACCGTAGCGGCAAGCCCGTCAGTCGCAGGTGCTCCTCCGCAAAGTCGCCATCGAAATCCATGCGGCCCAGGGTCTCTTGGTTATCTGCCAAAAGGTCGTCCGTCAAAAGATTGGAGGAGAGCAGGCGAGGGCGATAGCGATGACGAAAATCGCTTCCAGCCGCCAGCATCCGGCACCCGTGCTGCTTTGCGATCTCGGCAATTACCTGTCGAGGTGCCTTGTCCATGTGCCCACACAATACGGGCACCCCCGGCTTGATGATCCCCGCTTTCTCCGCCGCAATTTCCGGCAACGTCGTGCCCAATTGCTTCGTGTGATCAAGGCTAATGCTTGTGATGAGCGTCACCGCAGGCTGACAAACATTCGTCGAATCAAGCCTTCCTCCCAAGCCCACCTCGAGCACCGCGACATCAACTTTCCGCCGGGCAAAGTGCATCAGGGCAATCGCCGTAGTCAACTCAAAATAAGTCGGCCCCAGCGAGGTGTCCTCTCCAGCCAACTCCCGATCCATCGCCTGCACGACCGGACGCAACTCCTCGACCAGCGCCACCAACTCTTCCCCTTCACACGGCATTCCATTGACAGCAAACCGTTCTTCGATCCGATCGAGATGCGGCGAGCTAAACAGCCCTGTCTCGTAGCCGGCCGCATGCAACATCGTGGCGATCATGGCCGCGGTCGACCCCTTTCCTTTGGTGCCCGCCACATGCACGATCGGAATCCCCGCATCGGGATTGCCCAGCCGATTGAGCAATTGCCGCATCCGATCGAGTTTCAGTTGTCGACGCCCATACGGAACCATTGCCGTACGTTCGTAATTAATCCGCCCCAAAAGAAATTCAATCGCCTCGGCACGCCGGCCAGCCGTATCCAAACCCGACTTTTTCGATTCCTTGGTGCTCATAGTGCGCTTTGTGGTTCAATTCATGCAAAACTACTTGAGCTTTGTCATCCGGCGGAAAAACTCGTCTTCGAGCTTCCCTAGATCATTGCCAAAATGCTTGCGAAAATCGGCCAGCCGCGAACTCTTGTCGTCCGCAACAAGCTGCGGTTTTTCGGCAAGCGTTTTCAGGTAGGCAGAATACTCTTTTGGTCGCCATTTGATAAGAAAATAATTCCAAGCCCACGCTGCCGCATAAGCGTCGACCGCCGTTCGCGGATCACGAAACAGCTTGTCATCGAGAACCATTTTTTTCATCGAAATGGCTTGCCCTGCATTCACCCTCTTTCGATACCGGTCCCAACGCGAGTAGATCTTGCCAATGCCGCCCCAACTTCGGCTGCCCGAGAGATCGGGCGTTTCAAAATAAACCGCCAAGCCCTCACTCAGCCAGATCGGACAGGGGCTATAGCGAGTTTGCAGACCGCAGTTGAACGAGATCTGATGCGTCGCTTCATGGACGATCGTCGCAACCAACGGCTCGGCCTCGGGCTGAGACAACAGAGCCGTAATGTCGTGTTTCGTGCCCCGGCGACTACTCTGCCGACGCAGTTGCTGCATGCCCGTCAGATCGTACATCACGATTCGATTTGTCTGAAAACTGTAGTAGCCGATCGCGTTGCCGGCTCCGTCGCCCAGCTCTTTTGTGGCATGGCGAAGGTACGATGCCTTGTCGCTAAACACGAGCACCGCCAGCGGCGCTGTCGGCTCGTGAACCTCGCAACCTCGCTTTTTCCAAAAAGCGATAAATGCCCGTTGGAGCCGTTCGAGCAGAGAGCTACACCACCGGGCGTAGACTGGGGTCGTGTTGAAGACCACGACATAGTGCTTCGACTTATGGACTTGAAACCCGGGCCCCATCTCTTCGAGCAGCCGCTCGGCCAACTGTTTTTTATCGAGCAGCACCAACGTCTTCGAGTCGCTCGACCGAGTGCGAATCGTCCTCGCATCGAGATGCCACATCGCCCCCTCGTCGGTTTCGAGCAGCATCGTGCCGTAATCGTCT
>JAADIN010000171.1 GCA_013151315.1 Planctomycetota bacterium
TTCCAAACTAGCGTTTCGTACAAAAAAGCATCGGTCTTCGAGTAAAAGTTTTCGAGATCGTCTGACCAGACATGGGGCTCCAGCCCATACTCGGCCAATGCAGTGCGCACATTGCAGCCTAGGTCGTGATGTTCTTGCACAAAGCGTCTGGTGACTTCCGAGATAGGCCGATGACTTATTTCAACAATCAGTTCAAGCAGAAATTGGTTATCTCGGAGCGGTTCGATAAAGGGATCGATCGTTTCAGCTTGCACTAGACTCTTCGGTATAACCATAGTTCTTAGCTGTGAGAAAGCACTAGTCCTCAAATTGGTCGCCACAACTGGCTAACCATCTCGACTGCCGAGTTCCGCTTCTTGCAACAACTGCCCCGCACGAAAAGAGCTACGCACCAAAGGCCCTGAAGCCACGCCTCGAAATCCCATCTCGCGAGCTTGGGCCGCCCAGTGTTCAAATTGCTCCGGCACGACATACCGATCAACTGGCAAATAGCGCGAGCCCGATCGGCCAGGAGCCAAGTACTGACCCAGGGTGAGCATCTCGACCCTCGCCTCGCGAAGTCGCTTCATCGCACAGACCACTTCGTCGTCCGTCTCCCCTACTCCTACCATAATGCTGCTTTTCGTCCAAAGGTCGGGCCGCAACGCTTTGGCTCTGCATAGCACTTCCAAACTTTGAGAAAACGAAGCACGCGGATCGCGCACCTGATCGTCGAGCCGCGGTACGCATTCGACATTGTGGGCAAACACTTGCAGTGGAATTTCTGCGAGCAAATGTTCAAGCGCCTGCCAGTTGCCATCGAGGTCGCTGCAGAGCAATTCGATCGTCGTGTCAGGCCGGCAACGATGGACTGCCTCGACACATTGTCGGTAATGCTCTGCACCGCCGTCCGCCAAATCGTCGCGGTTAACGACCGTAATTACGACATGTTCCAAACCCATTCGCTCGACCGCATCAGCCAATCGCTTCGGTTCGTCAGTATCAAGAGCCTCTGGCTGCTTGAGCGTCTCGACCGAACAGAATCGGCAACCCCGGGTGCATTCCTTCCCCGCGATCATAAAAGTCGCCGTACCCTGGGCCCAGCAATCATGAATGTTTGGACAGCGAGCCTCTTCGCAGACAGTGTGCAACCCATTGCCTTGCACCACGTCTAGCGTACCGTTGAATGTAGCCTGCGCTTTGCCAGCAGGCAGATTCACGCGCAGCCATTCCGGTAATCGCGGCCGGCGCGGAGGTTCGACAATCGGAAGTGAGCTGCCGTAAGACACAAGGCATTCCAAGCGTTCTGCTAACTCAACATAAAAGCATGTAAAAGATTCCACCACAGAGGCACGGAGAGCACAGAGAATTGAATGAGAGATGGATTGTATATCTTTCACAAATTAAATGTTTCTCAGTGCTCTCCGTGCCTCTGTGGTTATTTTTCGTGTTGCACGATCAGCTAGTAAGCCCTTCAAACAGCGGCGTCGAGAGATACCGCTCGCCAAGACTGGCCATGATCGTCACGATTCGTTTGCCGGCATACTCGGGCTTCGCCGCGATCTTGGCCGCCGCACACATGTTGGCTCCGCTAGAAATGCCAGCCATGATGCCTTCTTCCTTCGCCAACCGCCGTGCCCAAAGAAAAGCTTCTTCGTTGCTGACCGTTATCACTTCATCGACGATCGACATGTCGAGGTTGCCAGGAATAAAACCAGCGCCGATGCCTTGGATCTTATGCGGCCCCGGAGCACCGCCACCGATCACTGGCGAGTCGACCGGCTCGACGGCAATCGCTTGGAAATTGGCGTTCTGTTTCTTAAGAAAGCGAGAACAGCCGGTAATCGTCCCGCCGGTGCCTACGCCGGCTACGATGGCGTCGATATCGTGGCCCGAGTCTTCCCAAATCTCGGGGCCAGTGGTTGCTTCGTGGATCGCCGGGTTGGCCGGGTTGTCGAATTGTCCTGCCAACCAGCACCCGCTCGCAGAAGCGAGCTCATTCGCTTTTTCAATCGCCGCCTTCATGCCTCCCGCAGCGGGCGTGAGTACCAACTCGGCACCCATCGAACGCAGAAGCGCCCGGCGCTCGACCGACATCGACTCGGGCATCGTGAGCGTTAGACGATAGCCCTTGGCCGCACAGACGAAAGCTAGCGCGATGCCCGTGTTACCACTCGTAGGTTCCACGATATGCGTATCGGCGTGGACTTTCCCGTCGCGTTCGCCGGCAGCAATCATCGCCGCCCCGATACGATCTTTCACACTATTGAGTGGCTGGAAAAACTCGCATTTGGCAAAAACTGTCGCATGTCCCTCGGGAACCAGACGGTTGATTCGGATCATCGGAGTTTCGCCGATCGCCTCGGCAGCATTTTGGTACGTCTTGTTTCGCGGCATGATGGCACCTGAAAGGGGAGGGATGCAAGGAGTCTCTAAGGGTGCTTCGATTGTCAACATTCCACCGCAACAGGCAAGCCCGGGGATTGCAATCCCTGAGCCTAGGTCCAGGTGAAAGTTACAGGGGGATGCAAATTTCAGCGCAACCCAAAGAATTTCTTGAAAGAGTTCGGCTTCGAGTGTCGCGCAACCGACGAGCGCCCCGAGCGACCCTTACGAACCAGATGGGCCAAGGTCTTCCCCTTGGGGGGGATCACAAAAAATTCGTTGTTGTCGACAATCCAAGGAGTCGACCAACTTTTGCCGTTCTCCCAATTTGCGACGTCAAAGAAAAAATTGTCGAAAAACATCGCTTTCGAGCCGTAAGGGAACCCCGAGTAAAGATGATCTTTCTCGGTCAGGTCGTCGACCCCTTCGCTCGCATAGTAGTGAACCTGCCCATCAGGTGTGAACGACATTCCAAACGTCCACCAGCCAGGCTCGTAGATTTTGGGCCCAGCGATATCGCGGCCATTCTTCTTCGCCCGAACACTGATTTGGGCAAAGTCTTTATCAAACTTCTTGCTCGTTTCGCTACGAAACAGAATAAAGAAACCGGGCCAATAGGGCTCGACCGAACCATCGCGGTCGCGACCGCGCACGTCGGCTCGAATTCCGAAGGACGCCCCGGTCCGGTTTTCCCATTTCTCAAATTCCGGCAGATAAACGCGAACCGTGCAACTCGGACTCCAACCGACAGGCACCGCCCGACCGATGCGAGTCGACACGCCCATAATGAGATCGTCCTGCATCTGAGTCCCCGCAAGTTGTCCAGGGATTCCTGAAAGCCGAGTCGCCAGCAGCATCGAACCCCGACTCCCCTCAATTCCGCCAGAAGGGGTCGGCACCCGTTTGACCACGTCCGGCTGACCACGCAGCGCGCTTTCATGCCAACGACCGTTGGTCGATTTTCCGCCAGGGGGCCGTTGCTTTTCATCCTGCTCGTGACTCGCCTTCTTGCCGTTCATCACATAACGCCACTTCGGATCCTCAAAATCGTCGCCCACCTGTTTTACTTTCACGCCCGAGCCGGGAACAAATGCCTCGTCGGCAGACAACCTCCCGGAGAACCCGAGTACGGTGAGGATCGAGAGAGAAAAACATACCAGACGAGACATGGCCGACACTCCAAGACAATGGAAAAGAGCAGGTTGGATGTTTGATGTGAGATGTTTGATTGTTGATGTAAAATGAGCTCTCACATCAACAATCAAACATCCCACATCCTTCCCTATCGGCAAAACTTGCGCAGTCGTTAAGCTTTCCCGCGCAGCAGTGCTAGCAGGCGGCTGCGTTGTCGAGACTTTCGGCGATCCGCTCGTCAATAACCCGCAGCAGCAAAGCATGCAGTCCTAGCGGTGCCGTCACCCAATGCCGAACTCCGCCACAGGCCTCCGCCGCTTCTGCGGCGAGGCGAGGAATATCAGAATTCCAATGTCGTCCAGGCCCCAAGAAATAGGGAAATACAACGACCAACTCGGCACCTTGCTCGACACAGCGCTCAAATGCCGCACCGATCGAAGGCTCAGCCAGTTCCATATGCGCCGGCTCGACAATCGTCCAATCGGCCTGCTCGCGATAGGCATCAACCACTTCGAGCAAAAGTTGATTGCTCTCTTCCCGACGCGAGCCATGGTCGACAAGAACGACCGCCACCCGATTTTTTTCGTACTTTTCGAGTATTTCGTGGTTCTTTACTTTGCTCGGTAACATTAGTTCTTATAGATTTTATGCTGCGGCCGTCCCGAGAGGATTTGCTCTTTGCCCCAACTGGTCACCGCTCGAAAATCGTCGCTTTGGATAAACGAAGTAAAAGCCTCTTCGTCTGACCATTCGCTGGTAATCAAGTACGAAGCGCTGTCGACCGTATCTTTCCAAAGCGTCGAGCTCGTGTGCCCTTCGGCAGCGTTGAGAGCGTCGATCACGCCCGCGAATTTCTCCTCAAAATCTTGTTGCTTGCCTTCGATAACGTGATAGTTCATGCCAACGGTGATCATAATCTTCGTATCTCCTGGGTATTTGACTGCAAAAGGGTGTTTTGATTGGGTCGGTCTGGATTATCGTCTGGTGGTGCTGTTTCGTAAAGGCTTGACTTGCGTTTACTCCGGCGATCCGTCAGATCGCGGCTATTGGATCGCGGCTATTGGATCGTGGCTAGAGGCTTCGCAATTTGGCTCGAATCGATGCTAACCGTTCGCCCAGTTCGGTCTCAAAACCACGGTTCACTGGCCGATAGTACTCACGCTCGACTCCTAAATAGTCTTGCGCCGCCACGCCATCTTCTTCGTTGTGCGAATACTGATACCCCTCGCCATGGCCCAGTCGCTTGGCCCCTGCATAATGGCTGTCTCGCAGATGCACGGGCACAGGCGTCGTGCGGCCTTCGCGTACGTCCTTGCGCGCCTCGCCAATCGCAACCGTTGCCGCATTCGATTTCGGAGCACAGGCCAGATAAGCGACCGCTTGGGCCAAACTGAATTGGCACTCAGGCAACCCGACGAACTCGCAGGCCTGCATGGCCGCGACCGCAATGACCAGTGCTTGCGGATCGGCGTTGCCAACATCTTCGCTTGCCAAAATCACTAGCCGGCGGGTAAGAAACCGCACGTCCTCGCCCCCTTCGAGCATCCGCGCAAGCCAATAAATGCCGGCATCGGGGTCGCTTCCCCGAATGCTTTTGATGAGCGCACTGATGGCATCGTAATGCGTGTCGCCATCGCGATCGTACTGCACCGCCTTGCGCTGAACCGACTCACTCGCCAGTTCCAACGTAAATTCAACCGGCCGACTCTCGGTCGACAAGACGCCAATCTCCAGGGCGCTTAGCGCCTGACGCGCATCGCCGTCGCAGGTCGCCGCGAGAAAATCCGCTGCCTCGTCGTGCAGATTCACAGCAATTTCGCCCAGGCCTCGCTCGCGATCTTGCAAAGCCCGATCGAGCAACGCTCTGACGTCGTTCTCTTCAAGTGGCTGAAATTCAAACACCCGGCTGCGGCTGACCAGCGCGCTGTTGACCGCGAAAAAAGGATTCGAGGTCGTCGCGCCCACCAACACAACCGTCCCATCTTCGACGTCGGGTAGCAACGCATCTTGTTGCGTTTTGTTGAACCGATGGATCTCGTCGATGAACAACAGCGTCTGTTTTCCGTCGGTCGATAGCAGATCGCGCGCTTCGTCGAGCACCCGCCGAAGATCTTTTACGCCGCTGGTGACGGCATTGAGCTGGCGAAACCGGCAACGGGTCTCGGTCGCCAACAGCATCGCCAGCGTCGTTTTTCCAGTTCCAGGCGGCCCATAGAAAAGCAGCGCCGTCAACCGATTGGCCTGAATGAGCCGCCAAAGCAATTTGCCTTCACCAAGAAAATGGCATTGGCCAACAAACTCGGAAAGCGATCGCGGACGCATCCGCCTCGCAAGCGGCTGAGCACTCCGACGATTGTCAGCCTCGGCAGCTTCAAACAACGATGACATTCGATTCCCCTAATCTTCCGACCTCTAACTTTCCCAATCTCTACAACCGTTGTACGCCGAAGCCCTTCCCTCGGCCAGCCTTCCGGTAATACCGGCAAAGTTGCTGATTCTCACGGGGCACTCAGTCGAGTGTCGATGCAGGAACTAGTGCTTTGTCTCAAAACGTGAGCCGCAACGCGCTAGCGTCGGGTGAATTGCCAAAAACCGACGACACCAAGGCACCCGAGGCTAGCGCCTACGGGCTCACAACACGGCTCCTCATTTTAGCTGTGACAAAGCACTAGGCAGGCTACACTCCTTTCTTCACAAAGAATCAAACGACTATGAAACATTACGATTGCGTGGTGGTAGGTACAGGTCCCGCGGGCCAAAAAGGAGCCATTCAGGCTGCCAAGCTCGGCAAGCGGGTTGCCATCGTCGAGAAAAACCAAGTGCTCGGCGGCGCCCAAATCAACACCGGCACGATCCCCTCCAAAGCCCTTCGCGAGGCCGTCTTGCATCTCACCGGCGACACGCGCCAGGGGCTCTTCGGGAAGCCAAGTCGTTCCAAAAAAGACATCACGATCGCCGAGCTAGTCAGCTTCTCGCAACGCGTCATTCGTAGCGAATGGGAAGTGATCCGCAACCAGTTCGACCGCAATGGCATCGATCTGCTCTGGGGAAAGGCCCGTTTTGCTAGTCCGAACGAAATGGTCATCGAAGGCGCCGATGGCGATTCGCTCGTCTCGGCCGACTACTTTCTCTTGGGCGTCGGCACCCGGCCGGCACGTCCCGAGTCAGTCCCTTTCAACGGCCAGACGATTCTCACTAGCGACGAAGTGCTGCATCTCGATCATTTGCCAAAAACGATGATCGTCGTCGGTGGCGGGGTCATCGGCACCGAGTACGCCTGCATCATGGCCACCCTCGGCATTCAAGTCACGCTTATCGAAGGCCGCGACAAAGTGCTGGGCTTTCTTGATCAGGAAATTTGCGACGCATTTCAATACTTCATGCGGCAACAGGGAATCACCCTACGTCTGGGCGAAAGAGTAAGTGAGATTAAAAATGTTGAAGTGCAAAATGGCACCCTGCATCAGTTGGTCGAGGCGCAGTTAGAATCAGGAAAAACGATCCACGCCGAGTGCTTGCTCTATGCCGTCGGTCGGCAAGGAGTTTGCAAAAACCTGGGACTCGAAAAGGCGGGGATCGAATTCGACGATCGCGAACGTCTAAAGGTCAACGAGCACTACCAAACCAATGCAGGACACGTTTACGCCGCCGGCGACGTGATCGGTTTTCCTTCGTTGGCATCGACCAGCATGGAACAAGGCCGCCGCGCGGTCTGCCACGCCTTCGATTGTTGCGACGGCGACTACAACACGGCCCTGTTTCCCTACGGCATCTACGCGGTTCCCGAAATTTCGATGGTCGGCAAAACCGAAGAGCAACTCACGGCCGAGGGCATCCCCTACGAATCGGGAATCGCCAACTACCGAGAAATCGCTCGCGGCCAACTCCTGGGCGACGAGCTGGGCATGCTCAAAATGCTCATCCACCAAGAGACGCACAAGCTGCTCGGCGTTCACGTGATCGGCACCGGAGCCACCGAGTTGATTCACATCGGCCAAGCCGTCATGGCGCTCGACGGCGATGCCGAATTCTTCGTCAACAACGTTTTTAATTTCCCAACGCTCGCCGAATGTTACAAAGTGGCCGCCTACAACGGGCTGAATCGGCTCAACAATGTCTACAGCGGCAGTTGCCAACCGGTCGCGGCAAGCGGTTAACGCAACTTTCAAAATTACCCCGCCCCGTGCAAAGCCGAGGGATTGCAATCCCTCGGCTTTCAAAACGTTTCCCACGGGACCCACATTATTGAGAATCTCTACACCCACTCCGCCAGCGGCCCAATCGTCACTGTCGTCGGACGCGACAGAGGATACTTTTTTAGCACTCGGTGCAGATCGTCAAGCGTTACCGTGTCGACCGCCTTCAGGTCGTCGGCCACGCTGCGGTATTCGTGACGCTGCATCCAATTCCCGCCGACATGAAAAAGCCGATTCCGCGGCCTTTCGCTGCCAAGCACCACCCGGGCTTTCACTTTACTTTGCGCTTGCCGCAGTTCCTCAGCCGTAAATCCTTGGCTCTCGAGTTGCTCCTGAAGCTTCGCAAGGCGATCGAAATTGGCCTTCGCCGCTTCCGGCTCGCAGCTAATCCAACTGAAAAACATTCCTGCGCCCAAGTATTCATAATGCCCCATGCTCGCGCTTTCGGTGAGGCCCGAGTCGACGAACTCCCAGTACATTCGGCTCGAGTCATCGCCAAAAATCGTGGCCAACAGCTTGGCCGCGTAGCGATCTTCGTCCTCCGAGGGCGGCGCGTCGGCAAGCTGCAAAATGTACTGCTGGGTCGCCGATTCCCGGTGGATGCATTGAAACTGAGAGCCTGATTTCGGGGCAGGGCCAGAATTCGGGGCAGAGATATCCCGACTCGTCTTTTGCGCCGGCCAATCCCCGCACCGGCTGGCAACCTGTTCGACCAGGGCGTCGAAATCGACTTTCCCTGCCGCAGCGACGAAGAGATTGCCTGGACAATAACGCGATTCAAAATAGGTTTGCATCTGTTCGGGGCAGAGCGATTCGACCGACTCAATCGTCCCTAGCACACTGCGCGCCAGCGGGTGTTTGCCATAATGCAGCTCCTTGATCTTATCATCCATGCCAAAGGGCGGCTGGTCGGCATACATCTGAATTTCTTCGACGATCACCTTTTTTTCCATCTCGAAATCATCCGCCCGCAAGCTCGGCCGCATCACGTCGGCCAGTAGATCAATGGTCGGCTCTTGATACTCCGGCAGTACGGCCGCGTAGTACACCGTATTTTCTTCGCTCGTAAAGGCGTTGTAATGGGCCCCCAGCTCGTCAAACTCACGGTTGACCTCTTCCGCCGCCGCGGCGTCCCCTTAAAAACCATGTGTTCAAGAAAATGGCTGATCCCGGCGATCTCGTCCGTTTCGTCGCGAGCCCCAGTCTTTACAAAAAAGCCAACGCCGAGCGAATAGGCGGCATCATTACACTCGGCCACGATCTCGAGACCGTTGTCTAAAGTATGACTACGAAATTTCACTGGTATTTTCTCCGGCAATACTTGTCCATGCGGACATCGCGGTTGTTCTGTGGATTTGTGGGATTCGTCAAACCTATTTGGAAGCGTATTGCGGAGTAGCTCCACGATCCTCGCCGGGTTGATAGATTCTCATCTGCCGCTCGCCTTATGTTTGGCTGAACCGAACGTGTGTTTCAGTAACAACCACAAAAGTGTTTACAAGTTGATCTTTGTGTCTGGCAAGCAGTTTCTCAATCACGTTTATCTTTGCCGCCGGACGTTCGTCTCGAAGTCGAAGAAAAACCACACCGTGATTGGATCGCTTTTCGCGGAAGATCATTTCACCGAAATCCTTGTCGTTGGTGATCAATATCCAATCTTCTGAGTATGCCTTAGCGAGAATCTTGTCATCCGCCATTCCGCGAGCTTCTTCGAAGACAGAAAAAACTTCGTGGGACTGGTCGTGTAGCCATCGAGCAACGGCTGGGCCGGTGCATTCATCGACGAGAAAACGCATTTACGTCGACTCCGCGACCAGCGGCATGAATGCTGCGCTAGACAAAGATTGCGACGCAAAGAGCAAGCAGGCCTGGAGGTCTTCTGGCGAGAGGCCCTCGTATTCGTTGAGGATCTCCTCAGCAGTAGAGCCGTGAGCCAAAAGGTTCAGTAGGTACTCTACGGTCAGCCGGGTGCCTTGGATTACCGGTTTGCCAACCATCACCTTCGGGTCACATACTATTCGTTTGAGAAGTTGTTGATCGCTCATCCGTTTGCCTCCAGCCGCCCATTGTACTCGGAAATATCCCAAGCGGGCAAGCCAAGCGAGAACGACCGGCTCAAGGGGCCGTTGTGGCACCCGGCCGGTGCCACTGCTCCGGTGCAACGCCTTGTATATGTCACAATTGTGAACGCTCAGCCACCATCTAGACGTCGGGCTGCTACCATTGCTTTGACGTGCTCGGCGAATCCGACGCTCTCACGCAGATTCAGTTCTTCTGAGATCATGCTGTCCACGACGGCTCGGTACAACTCGTTCTTGGTACCAGTATTGTTCCAATTTGATCGCCAGTTGACGAGTGTTTCAAATCCGATGGCAACCCACTCTTGTGCCCCGTGTGCCAAATGGCCCCATGTCGCGTCGTCGAGCAGTGATTCAATTGCTTCTCGATACATCGCGTCGTATTGATTGGCTGCATTGGCTCGCTCGTAATAATGCTCAAACCGGGCGGTGTCGCCGAAATGATGAAGCATCCATTTTCTGACGGCAGCACGTACTTCTTCTGCCGTTGACTTCTGGTTTTCTACGACTGGGATGTCTGCGATCTGAACTGGCGATTGAGGCAACGATTTACGGTCCGGTTCGGAAGCCAGAAATCTGATTAGCCCAACGACAATCATCCCGCTAACGATGAATGCGATGAGAAGTGGTACCAGCGAGAATGCGATTGTGACAGTCGGCAGCGCGACGGTAGCGACAAACGAGAGAACGACCGCGTACGGGTGTCCCTTGACACGACGTGCCATCCGTTCGACGAGCGATTCCAATTCTCGATGTCTCCGTGAGGCATATATATGTGGCAGAACGATAAGTAGGCAGAAAATTTTCTGTAGAAGTCGCCAAGTATCCTACAATTACCGATTTCTAAAGTCAATGAAAAGCATGGGTTCCGCAGGGCTTCCCCCTTTTTTAATTGGAGGAGATAGCGGCTTTTGTAACCCGCTGCGTAAGCGAGGGATGCCCTGGATTGGTGGTTCTTCCCTCGCTTACGCGTCGGGTTATGAAGAATGGCTGCTACTCCGTTTCCGGCAGTTCAAGCGGCGTCGGCCCTAGCGTCGCGAAAACAAAATCAGCAGGCGGATGGGCCTCCAGAAATTCATTGATGTCTGCGCTGGTAAGCTCATCAATCAGTCGGCCCACTTCCTCGAACGATCGAACTCGCTCTAAGTGATACCAATCGCGGGCAATCGCGCTGCTTCGCGCGCTGGTGGATTCCTGCTGCATGATGAGACCGCTCTTAATACGCGCCTTCAGTCGCTCGAGTTCCTCGGCCGTGACCCCTTCTCGCAATCGCAGGAGTTCGGCAAACGTGACATCAAGCGTTTCCTGAGCCCGCTCGGCCGTGGTGCCGGCGTAGCAGAGCACCCAAGCCCGGTCTCGCTGCGTCTGTAACGAAGCGCTCACCGTGTAGCAAAGGCCTCGCTTTTCTCGCACCTCGGTAAACAGACGCGAGCTCATGCCTCCGCTCAGCACTCCCACCATCGCCCAAGCCCGCAGGTAATCGGGGTCGCGGTACGGCACGCTAGGAAACGCGATGCCGATATGGCATTGGTTCGATTCTTGCGCTACCTGCACCGGTCCGCATTCGATGGTCGACGGAACCATTGCCGGCGCTTCGACAGGCTGCCAATCGCCGAACAGCGATTCCACATGTTTGACCAACGGCTCCCAAGAAAAATTGCCCGCCACTCCGAGAATCGCGCCTTGAGGTTGATAAGTCTGCGACCAATAGTCGCGCACCTCAGCCGACGTGCTGCCGGCGATTCCCGCCTCGTCGCCATGGCTAGGTCGTCCCCAAGGTTCGGGATAGGCACGGCGGCGCAGGTCGATCATCAACTGTTGGCTCGGCTCGTCCTCGGCACCTCGGATTTCTTGCAAACAAACAAGCTTGCCCGCTTCAAGCTGATCTTCTGGCAGATGCGGCCGGCGGAGGAGGTCAGCATAGATCGAAAGCGCATCGTTCAAGTTTTCGGCTAGCGTGGCAGCGCTAAAACTTGTTTGCGAGGCGCCGACCGACTCGCCTCGCTCGACGCCAAGAATTTCTAAGTCGTTAATCAGGGCACGACTATCGCGCGAGCCGGCACCTCGAAGCACCATGTCGCAAACCAGCGAGGAAATTCCCAAGCGATTGCTCGGTTCTTTGCTGGTACCACTAGGCACCATCAGCGAAAGGGCGGCCGACTGAACTCCGTCGGTCGGTTCGCCAATCAGCACCATGCCGTTGTCGAGTCGGTGGGTAAACGCGGTTCGCTGCTCGACCATAGAAAAAATATCAGATTGGAGATTTAGAATATTAGAATTTCGACCGCGATCTGACAGTCATTAGCCGCGATCTGACAGTCAATAGCCGCGATCTGACAGATCGCCGGAGGAAAAAACTCCACCTCAGCTGCCGCAAACAGCCTACCGGCACGATCCTGCTGAGGCAAGTTCAACCGTTTTATAGAGAGTCCGAATCGCGCGAAAACCGAGCCGACGGTAGAGCCGAACCGCCCCGGCATTTTCAGCCGTCACTTCCAGGCGAACTCGAGGAACGGCCAAAAAATCGAGACCCAGCAGCGACGCGAGAACAAGGGCCGTCCCCAGTCCACGCCCTCGATGCAGCGGCGACACGCCTACGTTCTGAATGCTGGCTCGGCCTCGGTGGATTTGAATCGCCTGGATCGTACCGCAGTATTCAGGCTTCAACCGACCGGCACCCACGTATTCCACCAGCCAGGTCGCCTCGGGCACAAAGCCCTCCTTTTTCCTGATTTCCGACATCAGCTTCTGACACCCATCGTATTCCCCCAAGCAAGGGAAAACCTGGGCATCGATTTCATCACGAAAGCTCAGATACTTCACTGCCGCATGCGCACGCACCAGCGACGGATTCCATCCCACGAAGCGATATTCCAGCGGCAGCTCGATTGGCTGACGTCGCCATCGACGCAAATCGAGCTCCATCCGAAATCGCTTGACGTACCGCAGGTTCTTGAAATGCATGGCAGAGAATCTGTAGTTTAGGCAATAAGCCGGAGGCACACTTGCCTCCGGGCTCTCCCGGACCGCGTGGCGGTCCGACTATCAAGCGGTTCTCTAAGGATACCACAATCAATAGCGCCAAGCAGGAAACGGCTCTGGCGGCTCCGAGACTGGTATAACCGGAAAAATGGGCAACAAATTTCTCTTCCCCCCTTGGAATCTCACCCTCCTTGGAGTAAATTGCTAATGAGACTTAGTCTCACATTCCGCGTAAGTCCTTTCCACCAAAAACTTTCCAGTACGACAAATCGCATGAAAAATCACCTTCAGAAACTTTCAGTCCTGCTCCTGCTCTCGCTCGTCTCGATCGGATGCGACCAAGCCGAGTCGCATTCGCACGGTTCTTCCAGTTCCGAGGCGCTCTCCCGAACCTACGCCGGCGAGTACCCAATAAAAATTGTTTGCACTATCGGACAAGTCGCCGAAATGGTCTCGCGCATCGGCGGCGAGCACGTGCAGGTCGACACTTTAATGGGCCCGAGCATCGATCCCCACGTCTTTCGACCACGAGCAACTCATGTCGATCAGCTCACTGGCGCCGACGCGATTTTTTTCAATGGTCTCCATCTCGAAGGACGGATGTCCGACCTCTTCGTGCAAATGGCCCGCACTCGACCCACCTACGCGGTCACTGAGGGCCTGCAAGCCCGGACCGATGAGCGACTCCGCGAGCCGCCCGAATTTGCAGGGATGTACGACCCCCACGTCTGGCACGACGTGGCTCTTTGGTCCGATTGCGTGAGCGACGTGGCAAAGACATTGTCCGAGTTCGATCCCGATCATGCTGACACCTTCCTCAAGAACGCGGAAGCCTACCTCGTCGAGCTTGCCGAGCTCGACCAATTCTGCCGAGAAGAAGTCGCGAAAATCCCTGAGAGTCGCCGTGTCCTGGTCACCGCCCACGACGCATTTGGCTACTTCGGCAAAGCCTACGGGATCGAAGTCTTCGGTTTGAAGGGGATTAGCTCCGACGAAGAAAAAGACCTCGCGCATCAAGAGACGGTTCAGGAAATGCTCATTGAGCGAAAAATCCCGGCCGTCTTTGTCGAATCGTCCATCGCGCACCGAACCGTCGAAGCATTGGCCGAACCCTGCCGCGATGCAGGGCACGATCTCAAAATAGGCGGAGAGCTGTACGCCGACGCCTTGGGACCCGAAGGAACCGAAGACAGCACGTACGCCGGAATGATCCGGCACAACGTGAAGACAATTGTCGACGCGCTTTCGGAAGGGAAGTAAGGGAAGTCGCAAATTCCCTCGCGTTCCCACTTCCGCAATCCGAATTCCGCAATCCGAATTCCCATGACTACTGCCTTCGAAATTCATGACATGACCGTCGCCTATCACCGGCGTCCTGTCTTGTGGGATATCGATCTCACGCTGCCCGAGGGCAAACTCGTCGGCATTGTCGGCCCCAACGGTGCCGGCAAGACGACCCTCATCAAAGCCACCCTGGGGCTCGTTCCTTTGGCCAGCGGCAAAGTCGAAATCTACGGCAAGAGTTACCGCGAGCAGCGGCACCTCGTCGGCTACGTTCCCCAACGTGAATCCGTCGACTGGGATTTCCCCGTTACCGTGCGCGATGTCGTGCTGATGGGAACCTACGGCCGCCTAGGCTGGTTCCGCCGCCCAGGACGCGCCGAACGCAAAATTGCCGACCAATGCCTCGAACAAGTTGGCATGACCGCGCTCGCCAACCGCCAAATCCGCCAACTCTCCGGCGGACAACAACAGCGAGTGTTCCTCGCTCGCGCCTTGGCGCAAGACGCCCAAATCTATTTCCTCGACGAGCCCTTTTCGGGCGTCGACGCCGCCACCGAAGCGGCAATCGTCGAGCTGCTCCAGACGCTTCGCGCTTCCGGAAAAACCGTATTGATTGTCCACCACGACGTCCAAACGGTCCGCGAATATTTTGATTACGTCATCTTGCTGAACATGCGGCTCATTGCCTGCGGACCGGTCGACACCACGTTTACCAACGAAAATCTCCACAAGACCTACGGCGGCCGCCTCACCCTCCTCGACGAAGCCGCCGAAGCGATGCGGCAGAGAGAGCCGTAGGTCGTTAGGCGTTGCTATTTGAAACCGACCTAACACCTAACGACTAACACCTAACGACTAACACCTAACGACTTTTTCAATGCTCGCACTTACCATCACCACGAAAGTCATGCTCGGCACCGCACTGCTTGGCGCCACCGCCGGAGTCGTCGGTAGCTTTGCCGTACTGCGCGGTCGTTCGTTGGTTGGCGACATGCTTGCCCACGCCGCTTTGCCTGGGATCGGGTTGGCTTTCTTGATTATGGGATCGCGCAGCATGTTAGGCCTTTCGGTCGGCGCACTGGCAAGCGGACTCCTGGCCATTGGTGCGGTAACCCTCATCGTTCGCTGGACCCGCACCAAAGAAGATGCCGCCATCGGGATTGTGCTCAGCACTTTTTTTGGTGCCGGCGTTGTTTTGCTTTCCCATATCCAGAAACCGGGAATCGGCGGCAACAAAGCGGGCCTCGATTCCTACCTCTTCGGCGAGCCTGGCAACATGCTCACCAGCGATCTGCTCGTCCTGGTCGTAGTCGGCGCGGCCATGCTTTTGGTCGTCGTACTGCTGTTCAAAGAGTTCAAACTCGTCTGTTTCGATATCGACTTCGCGCAATCGCAAGGTTGGCCCACCCTGGCACTCGACCTGCTGATGATGGCCTCGCTCGCGGTCGTAACGATCGTCGGCCTGCCGATCGTGGGAGTCATTCTCATGGCGGCCATGATTATTTTGCCGGCCGCCACGGCCCGATTTTGGACCAACCGTCTCCACGTCTTGCTGCTGCTCGCCGCAGGGTTTGGCATGGCCGCGGGGCCGCTGGGAACTTATTTCGGACGCGGCCTGCCCGCCGGAGCCTCGATCGTTCTCACCGGAGCAAGCTTTTTTGTGGTCTCGGTATTCGTAGCTCCCCAGCGGGGCGTCCTCGCTCGAGTTCTCGCCGAGTATCGGTTGCGGAAACGAATCACTCGCGAACATCTGCTCCGATCGCTCTACGAACTGAGCGAGTCCCAACTCCCCGAGATCCCCAATCTCCCGCTAGCCACCGTTCGCCAATATCGCCATTGGAACGCCCTAGAAAAACTACTCCAGCAGGAGTTCGAAGCAGGTACGATCCAGACAGATGCCGAGCACGTACAACTCACTCCGTTGGGTCTTCGCCGAGCAGCCGAATTGACCAAAGCCCATCGCCTTTGGGAAATGTACTTGGTCCAATTCGCCGACATTGCCCCCGACCACGTCGACCGCGACGCCGACGACATCGAGCACTTGCTCCCCGAAGCGTTGCTCGTCGAACTCGAACAACAGCTAGCCGACGAAGACCGTCTGCCTTCCACAGTAGCCGAGGTCCCCTCGTCGCCCCACGATTTAGGGTGAGCAACAGATAGAAATTTACCTCCACCTTCCGCTTTTTTTTCAATGACTAATGACAATTGACAAATAACTATTGACAAATTTCCTCTCCGTTACGTTGTTAGCCAGAACTTATATCTCGAACGGCCCTTAAAACCTTTCGCCCTCCGCCCAATGCAACTGCTAGACCACCTATTTGGCCCCTCAGGCGCATGGATCGTCCTCACCGGCGCAGCCACCAACGTGGCCTGCGCGCTGGTCGGCTGCTTCCTCGTGCTACGAAAAATGAGCATGATGGGCGACGCCCTTTCCCATGCCGTCTTGCCCGGGCTGGTCGTTGCGTTTCTGCTCTCCGGTTCGACCGGCATCGTGCCGCTGTTTCTAGGCGCAGCCGCCGTCGGCCTGCTTACGACCTATCTCACGCAAACCTTGCACC
>JAADIN010000057.1 GCA_013151315.1 Planctomycetota bacterium
TCAAGCGGCGTTACGATCTCATCCCCAACTTGATCGAAACGGCCAAGGGCTACATGAAACATGAGAAGGAAACTTTTGAAGCGGTGATCAATGCCCGTAATCAGGCAGCGGGCGGATTGCAGAAGGCTGCCGCGAATCCGGGCGACCCGGCCGCGATGAAAGAGCTGATGGTTGCCGAACAGGCACTGACCGGTTCGCTCGGGAAATTCTTCGCGCTAGCTGAGGCGTATCCCGACCTTAAAGCGAACGAGAGCATGGCTTCGCTGACCGAAGAGCTCACCTCGACCGAAAACCGCGTCGCTTTTGCCCGTCAGGCCTACAACGACTCGGTGACCGCCTACAACACCTATCGGCAGACTTTCCCGCCGATCGTTTTCGCCAACTTGCTTGGACACGGCAGCGATGCCGAGCTGCTCGAGTTCGATAGCCAGGCGATCGCGGAAGCGCCGAAAGTCGAGTTTTAGGCGAATGACGGATAAGAATTTACCAGCCAGAATCCGACAAAAAGTGAGCCGCAACGCGCTAGCGTCGGGTAGCGGAGGCACAGCGCTATGTCCCATAACCCGCGGCTAGCGCCGTGCGGCTCACTCGCCTAACCCCTACAGCCTCTTCCTCTATGTCCACTGAATTCTTTGAGCGACAATCCAAAGCGCGCCGCTCGACGAAGTGGCTTGTGGCCATGTTTTTCTTGGCTGTGGTGGGCATCGTCGGTATGGTGTTCTTGGCATCCGCTACGGCGGTTGGGTTTTACAATGAAAATCGAAGCAATCTTCAGGCATTTCACGTCAAACCCGTCGCGCCTTGGACGATTCCTTTAGGAGTGAGCGCCGCCGCGTTGGTGCTTATTGCCGGCGGCAGTTGGTATAAGGTCTCCATGCTCAGCGGTGGCGGAACGACGGTCGCCGAAAGCGTCGGCGGACGGCGCATTGTGCCCAACACGACGAATCCTGTCGAAAGAAAGGTGCTGAACGTCGTCGAAGAAATGGCGATTGCCTCGGGCATGCCCGTGCCGCCGGTCTTCATGCTCCCCGAAGAATCGGCGATCAACGCCTTTGCGGCGGGCTATTCGTCCAGCGACGCGGTCGTCGCGGTCACACGCGGCACGGCCGAACAACTTTCCCGCGACGAACTTCAGGGCGTTATCGCCCACGAATTTAGCCACATTCTCAACGGCGACATGCGGCTGAACATCCGGCTCATCGGCGTACTGCACGGTATTCTGCTACTAGGACTCATCGGCCAGATGCTTTTTCGCGGAGCCGCCTACAGTGGTCGATCTTCGTCGAAGGAAGGGGGCGGGGGCGTGATCGCGCTGTTCGCAATCGGTTTGGCCCTGGTGCTTATTGGCCTCATTGGCACCTTATTTGGAAATCTGATCAAAGCGGCCGTCTCGCGGCAACGCGAGTATTTGGCCGACTCCTCGGCCGTGCAGTTTACGCGAAACCCGTTAGGAATCGCCGGCGCGCTGAAACGCATCGGGGCCGCGGCGCTAGGCTCTCGCCTGCAACATCCCAACGCAGCCGAAATGAGCCATATGTATTTTGGCCAAGGTGTCTGGGAAGGTTTTTCTGGAATGATGGCCACGCACCCGCCCTTGCAAAAGCGAATTTTGCGATTGGATCCCGAGTGGAACGGCAAGTTTCCAAAATCGACCGGTGCCGCAGCAGGCATGTCGCAAGCCTCCGGCGCGGTAGGGTTCGCCGGTGCCACGGGAGCCGACGAGCAGCTCTCGGTCGAAGTCGTCGAAAACGCCGCCGATCAGGTCGGCGCGCCGACCGAAGACCATCGTCTGTATGCCACCCGCTTAGTTCGCGAACTGCCCGCCACAATCGTCGAGGCCGTTCACGACCCTTACGGCTCCCGAGCAGTTATCTTTGCGTTACTGCTCGACCGCGAGGAAGACGTGCGGGCGATCCAAATGAAAGCGTTGGCCGTCAACACGAGCCGCGACATTGTCGAGCTGACGGCCAAGCTCGCGCCAACGATCCACAGACTCGACACCCGCACTCGGCTACCGCTCGTCGACATGTCGCTTCCCGCGCTACGCTCGATGACTAGGCCGCAGTACGTAGAATTTTCGAAAGCGTTTCAAGAACTGGTCCGCGCCGACAATCGGCTGGGGCTTTTTGAATGGACGCTGCACCGAATCCTGCTCCGACATTTGCGTCCACAGTTCGAAAAAATTGCTACCCCGCGAATCTCCTACTACGGTTTGCAACGACTGGCGGAACCTTGTTCGGTGTTACTCTCGACGCTTGGCTACACAAGCGGCACCAACGCCCAAGCCAGCCAAGCCGTAGCCGACGCGGCAAGCCAGCTTCCCGACGTCGCCATAAAATTTCTACCCGTCGAACGTTGCGGCTTGGCAAAGCTGGAAACCGCGCTCGACCGCCTGTCGCAGGTCTCTGCCAAGCATCGCGGCCGGCTGGTCGAAGCCTGTGCCGCGGCAATTTGCGCCGACGAAAAAGTCAACATTCGCGAAGTTGAATTACTGCGAGGAATCTCCGACATGCTCGACTGCCCCATGCCTCCACTCTTGCCAGGACAGCAGGTCAACCGCACAAAAAATCGCGAAAAATAGCTGCGATCTAGCCTCCGGCGATCTGTCAGATCGCGGCTATCTTTCTGTCGCATCGCGGCTATTTGATGGTGTCTATGAACCAAAAAATTTTTAATCTCGAACGTCGTAGCGAGCTACTCTCCGCCCTGCGACAATTCTTTTTAGATCGCGACTTCCTTGAAGTCGAGACGCCGCTGCTCTCCAGCGAGGTCATCCCTGAACAACATATCGAGCCGGTCGTTGTTGCCGACAAACAATTCCTGCAAGCCTCGCCCGAGCTTCACATGAAGCGTCTCGTCGCCGCAGGCATGAAGGCGATCTACCAGGTTACCCGCTCGTTCCGCGGCCACGAACAAGGCAGACTACACAACCCCGAATTCACGATCGTCGAGTGGTACCGCACGGGCGACGACATGCAGGCCGGCATCGCTCTGCTTGACGAACTTTGCCAAACGCTTCTTGAGACGCCCCCTGCCACGCGCACGAGCTACGGCGAAGCGTTCGAGCAGCATGTGGGGCTCTGTCCCCACACATCGACGAGTGCCGAACTCTGGGAACGCGCTCGAGCTCTCGCAATTAATGTTCCTGATGCCATGCCTAGGGACGACTGCGACGAGTGGCTCAACCTGCTGCTTGCGATACAAGTCGAGCCGAAGCTGGGTGCCGCCGGACCCGAGATTCTCTACGACTACCCTGCCAGCCAAGCGGCGCTGGCGAAGTTGGTGCAGCGCGAAGACGGCAAGCGTGTCGCGGCGCGTTTCGAACTTTATTGGCGCGGCATCGAACTGGCTAACGGCTATGACGAATTGGCCGACGCGGCAGAGCTGCGAAGCCGGCTTGAAGCAGTCAACCGAAGCCGCCAAGCCGACGGCAAAGCAATCTTACCATTGCCCGAATCTTTACTGGCGGCAATGAAAACCGGGCTGCCCGACTGTTCGGGCTGTGCCTTGGGCTTCGATCGGCTGGTCATGCTGGCGCTCAATGCAGAATCGATCGCAGAAGTTAGGGCGTGAACTCATGAGCGCCTAATAGCCGGAGGCACACTTGCCTCCGGCGTCTCCGGACCGCGTGGCGGTCCGGCTATCCGTGCAATAGGAATTGGAGCACTACTCCATTTCCGCACATTCTTTATGACGAAAACAGCTCACTACATGGTCGTTCACCATTCCCACCGCCTGCATGTGGGCATACATGATCGTGCTGCCAACAAACTTGAAGCCTCGCTTTTTCAGATCTTTGCTTAACGCGTCCGACTCCGCAGTCGTCACCGGGATTTGCTTCATCGTCTGCCACCGGTTCTGAATCGTACGGCCCTCGACGAATTGCCAAATGTAGTTGTCAAAGCTACCAAACTCTTCTTGCACTGCTAAGAAAAGCTGTGCGTTGGTCACTGCCGAACGTACTTTTAATTTATTGCGAATGACACCGGGATTCTCCAGAATTTTGAGGATTCGCTTCTCGGTAAAACGAGCTACCTTCACAGGATCGAAATCGGCAAACGCTTTGCGATAACCCTCGCGTTTGTTAAGCACCGTCGACCAACTCAGGCCGGCCTGCGCACTTTCGAGCGTAAGAAACTCAAACTGCTTGCGGTCGTCATGCACCGGCACGCCCCATTCTTCGTCGTGATACTGCACATACCGTTCGTTACCCGACAAACACCACTCACAACGTTTTTTCTTGGAATCAAGTTTCTCCTTTTTTGCCATGATGATTAGCTGCGGTGGTAAGTTTGAAAACTGGTGGCAAAGTCATTTCGCTGGTCGGCTGCGTGCTTCTCTTCCTCAATCCACTGCCACTGCTCCCAATCTACTTCAGGAAAAAAGACCTCGCCCTCCACCTCGGCATGGACTCGCGTAAGAAACAGTCGATTGGCGTGCGGAAGCGTTATCGCATAAATCTGCGCTCCCCCAATCACGAAGACTTGGTCTTTCCCGCAGTCGTCTGCCATACCGAGTGCTTGCTCGACACTCGAAGCCACGAGCACCTCCTCATGTCCGGGCAAATAGTCCGTTTGGCCCGAAATCACAATCGAAGTCCGCCCCGGCAACGGCCGGCCGATCGATTCCCACGTCTTACGGCCCATAAGAATCGCGTGGCCCATCGTCAGCCGTTTGAAACGACGCAAATCGGCCGACAGGTGCCAAGGCAACCCGCCTTCGCGGCCGATGACGCTGTTTTCTGCTACGGCCGCAATGATCGAAAGCTTCATACGGCTATCGGGGCGGAAATATGCGGATGGGGATCGTATTCTTCGAGCTGAAAATCCTCAAACCTAAAATCCCCTAGCGATTTTACTTCGGGATTGATTTTCAGCGTCGGCAAAGGCCGTGGCTCGCGCGTGAGCTGTTCGCGTGTTTGGTCCAAGTGGTTCTCGTACAGATGCGCATCACCCAAGGTGTGGATAAATTCGCCCGGCTCGAGCCCTGTCACCTGCGCAACCATCCTCGTTAGGATTGCGTAAGACGCAATATTGAACGGCACGCCTAGAAACACGTCGGCACTACGCTGATACAACTGGCAAGAGAGCCGCCCCTCGGCCACGTAAAACTGGAACAGTAAATGACACGGCGGCAGTGCCATCCGAGGTACGTCGGCCACGTTCCAAGCGCTAACAATCAATCGCCGCGAATCGGGATTGGTGCGAATTGCTTCAACGACCTCGGCAATCTGATCGATTGATTCGCCGCCTGCGCCCTGCCAACTGCGCCACTGTTTTCCATAGACGGGGCCCAGTTCGCCCTCGGCATCGGCCCAATCGTCCCAAATTTTGACGCCGTTTTCCTGGAGAAATTTGGTGTTCGTCTCGCCACGTAGAAACCAGAGCAGCTCGTAAATAATCGACCGTAGGTGCAATTTTTTCGTCGTGAGCAGCGGAAATTCTTCCGCCAAATCAAATCGCATTTGGTGACCAAACACGCTACGCGTACCGGTGCCGGTACGGTCGGATTTCACCACGCCGTTTTGCAGAATGTGATCGAGTAAATCGAGGTATTGTTTCATTCTTCTTTCGCCATAAATTCCTCGACCACCTTGGCCAACATGGCCGGGTTGTCCTGCTCTCGCAAATACTGGATCCGATCGGGCTTCAGGCCCAATTTTTCGAGGGCCGAAATGGCCTGCTTCCACTTCGACTCGCGAGCCTTGCCCTCGGCCAAGTAGAGGTCGGTGACCAGTTCGCTGAGCCGCTGCAGCGAAATCGCACCGCGATTGTCGTAGTAATTTTTGATAATTTTCTGCTGATGCTTGGAATAACTCTTGGCCATGGCTCTTTCTATCGGGGGTTTTATGGGGCAGCCGTTTTGGCGCTAGCCGCGGTTTTTGCAGTAGGAACCGTGACTAGCGCCAAAACGGCTGATACTGCCTGACCCTAATTTTCAGGTCTGATCAACGCACGGGGCGAGGATTCCACTTTCCCATCGGCCTCGTGTGCGGTAGATTACTTTACTCTTTCCGTGTCCCATGGGGTAGCCATACGAGCCGCTTAGGTGGGGTTCTTTTTCTTTCCATACTCAAGGGTGTTTGCCTGCCATGCCGGTCATCAAATTCATTAAAGAAAAAAAGGAGATCGAGGTACCCGAGGGCGCGAATCTCCGCAAGGAAGCCATCAAGGCGGGAGTCAACACCCACCAAGGCCTCAATGGTTTCGGCGCGGGACTTAACAAGGTACTCAACTGCCACGGCTTCGGACAATGCGGCACCTGCCGGGTGAATATCGTCAACGGCATGGAGAATGTCAGCAAGGCCGGCGTGATCGAAAAGCTTCGCTTCTACAACCCCATCCCCGATCCCGTGCCTTGCATGGCCTACATCGGCAACGAAGCCACGATGCGGCTGGCCTGTCAGGTCACCGTCCATGGCGACATCGAAGTCGAGACGGGCCCCGAGCTCGATCTCTTCGGCGAAAACTTTTTTAGTTGAGAACGAAAAGTGGTTAGTTGTTAGTCGTTAGTGAAAGCTACGAAACTAACGCCTAAAGCCTAAAATCCAACTCCCCCTATGAAACAAGTCATCGCTATCGTCAAGCCGTTTTTAGCCGAGAAGATTCTCGAAGGCTTGCGCCGCTCGCCGCTGGAAGCCATCGAGGTTTGTGAAGTCAAAGGCATGAGCCGGCAGAAAAGCTACCTCGACCAGTATGCCGAGAGCGAATATTCCTTGGCCTTTCTCCCGAAGGTGCAAATCACGGCCTGGGTTGAGGATTCGCGAGCCGACGAGATCGTTCACCGTCTGGTCGAAATCGCCCGAACGGGACGTATGGGCGACGGAAAGATTTTCGTACTCTCGGCTGATTCCTACGAGGTCAACTTGGAAAGTACGTCGGAGTAGAGCAGCCGCGAACACCTCGTTATCTGCGTCCCTCTTACGGTTTCACCTCGCCCGGAGGGCAAAAACATGGAAAATCCCCGAGAAAATCGTGTTTTTCTATTGACGCTCAGACGAATCGGCACTTTACTATGCTCTTCCTATTGAGTTTTATGTTTTGAACTTTTCTCCAGAGAGGGATCCAGATGGCAAAAAAGAAGGCCAAGAAAGCCGCCGGCAAGAAACCGATGACCAAGTCCGAGATTCTCACGTCGCTGTCAGAATCGAGCGAATTTTCTAAGAAAGAAATCGCAGGCATCTTCGACGACCTGGCCGGTTTGATCGGCAAAAATTTGAACAAGCGAGGACCGGGCGTATTTACGATCCCTGGACTGGCAAAGTTCAAGGTCGTACGCAAGCCAGCCACCAAGGCTCGCAAGGGCATCAATCCGTTTACCAAAGAAGAGATGATGTTCAAAGCGAAGCCCGCTCGCAACGTCGTCAAAAT
>JAADIN010000122.1 GCA_013151315.1 Planctomycetota bacterium
CTTGAAGCTCTCAAATGCCTCGGCCAAATCGTCAGGCAGATTCTCGACGTCGACACCAAGCCGCGTACGCTTGCTGACTTGGGCGGCTTGTTCAGAACCTTCTTCGGCGTCGGCCGTCTCGCTGGCAGCCTCAGCAGGCTCGTTGTCGGCAGATTTGATCGAAGCGGTCGAAGGAGAGACGGCATCCGTATTTTTTTCGGCAACGCTTTTTTCTGCCGCATTGGAATCCGTCGATTCTTCGGGCGCAAGGTCTTCGTCGATCTCCGATTCCTCTGCGGCAACTTCGTTGCGCCGCGCTTCGGGCGAAGTCTCGAGCGTTTCCCAGCGTTGGCCTCGCATTTGCGAGACGGACCACTGGTTTTGGATCGCGCCTTCGAGCCACATCTCGGCATCATCCCAGTCGAGGGCTGCTTGCAGATGGCTCCAGTACAAACCTTCGTACTGGCTGCTGTCGCCGCCAAACCGTTGGTTCACTCGCCGCAGACGGCCGACATGTTGGCTCGTGACGTTGCCGACCAGCTGTGCCCAAGCTTCGTCGGAATAGTCGGTCACGGCTGCCCCGCTCTCGATGAGCGCTTCGCGCCAGCCGCAAATGATGCTGCCCTTCTCCCAGTTGGTCGTGCTGACGAGCCGATTCCACTGGCCAAGAAAGCGGGTTGCTGTTTCTTCCGAGACAACTTCCTTCTCCTCCGAGAGAAAAACTTCTTTTTCTTGAGACACACTACTGGCCATGGCGATTCCTTTCGAACCGAGAGTTCCTGCGACAATTCCTGACAACGGGCAACGCGAGCGGCGGATTCTAGCACAGGCGACAGCCAGATAACCACTATCCACCTTGCTAAGCGTTGCAAAAAAAGAAGACTCGGAACGCGCGGAGGACGCAGAACTCCTATTACCAGCAAACTGCGACGCACTCGGCGCGCAGGCGACCTTGTATTTCAAACAGCCAGGCCGGGGAAAACCTGTCGATAGCAGTTTGCTATTGGGCTGGGGCCCGTTCATCCGACTCGAAACCGCTACTCTTGTGGGCACCGTCGCAGAAAGGCCGATTTTTCGAGGCACCGCATCGGCACAACGCGATCGCGGGTTTTTCTGAGTTCAGCGGAAACGGGTTGCCCTCTGAGTCGGTCAACGAAAAGGTGCCTTCGACCAGAAAGGGGCCATTGGGGCGTGTGCGAATATTGATATCAGCCATGGGGATTCCTCGGTTTGCTAGAGAAAACTACGGGCACCAAAGCTGACAGCCGAAATCTGATCGCCGAAAGCCCTTCCTGCTATGATTGGATCATGGAACCGCTTGCCTGGGTAGACGAAGAACTTGCCCAACTCGAACGTGCTGACCTGCTGCGCAGGCTTCCCCCTCCGCTGCGCGAGGCGGGGGCCGTCGTGGAACTGGACGGCCGGCGAATCCTGAATTTTGCTTCCAACGATTATCTCGGCTTGGCATCCGACAAACGTCTCGCCCGTGCCGCGATTCGCGCCACCGAAGAGCAAGGCCTAGGACGCGCTGCTAGCCCCCTCATTTGCGGGCGCTCGGAAGTCCATGATGCGCTCGAGCAACAACTGGTCCAGTTTCAACGGACCGAAGCGGCCCTGCTCTTTCCGACCAGCTTTGCGGCCAACGCCGGAGTGATCCCCGCGCTAGTCGACCGGGGCGACGCCATTTATGGCGACGAAAAAAACCACGCCAGCATCATCGACGGCTGCCGGCTTGCCCGCGCCGAGCGGCATGTTTTTCCTCACCGCGACACGGGTGCTCTGGAAGCTTTGCTACGAGACAGCAAAAAATATCGCCGACGATTGATCGTCACCGACTCGCTCTTCAGCATGGATGGCGATCTCGCGCCGCTCCCGCAACTCGCAGAACTGGCCCAGCGATACGACGCCATGTTGATGGTCGACGAAGCCCATGCGATTGGAGTCTTCGGCGAGAATGGCCGAGGCGTCATCGAATATTTCTCGGAGACCGACCCGCTGCTCGAATCCCGTGTCCCCATTCGCATCGGCACGTTGGCTAAGGCCTTGGGATCGGCCGGCGGATTTGTTTGCGGCTCGGCATCGCTCATCCAGTGGCTCGCCAATCGGGCGCGAACCTATGTCTTTTCGACGGCTCAGCCGGCTGCCCTCAGTGCGGCCGCTGCCGTGGCCCTCGACCTGGTCGCCTCGCAGCCCGAGCGCCGCAGGTTGCTACTGGAAAAAGCCCGTGTCTTGCGGCAACGGCTTCAAGAGCTCGATTGGGACACGGGCGACTCGGCAAGCCAAATCATTCCGCTGCGAACGGGCACGCCGGCGGGCACGATGCGACTGTCGCAAATGCTCCGCGAACGGGGAATCTGGGCCCCGGGCATCCGTCCTCCCTCGGTGCCCGAGCATGAGTCTCGGATCCGCCTGGGTCTCACCTCGGCCCATACCGACGAAATGCTTGATTTTTTGGTCAGTAGCCTGCAGGAGGTGCGTGGGAGTGTCGGGCTTTGAGAGAGGGGGGGGTCGTGAGGGTGGTGACGATTTCTCCTCCGGCGATCTGTCAGATCGCGGCTATTCGCTGTCAGATCGCCGGCTACTGCTAGTAAAAACTTGACGCTACGCCGAGCCCCATTTACGATCGAGAGTAGGCCAATAGCCGCGATCTGACAGATCGCCGGAGCACTTCGTAACAGGGAAAACCTCGTTTGACTCTCGTTCTTCAAATCGTGGTAGGACTCGCCTTGCTGGCGGGGCTGATCGCGCCGTTTATCGGCAACAAGTATTGGCATTGGAGCCAATTGGTGCTGGTGCTCTCGGTCGTTCTCGCGGCCATGGGTTTTATTGTTTTGGCTGCCGAAACGGTTCGCGTTCATCATGTGCTCCGCGCCAAGCTGCCGGCATTAGAAAAAAACCTCAATACGCTGCTCATGCAAAACGAGCAGTTGCTTAATGGCTCGGGTGAAAAGGTAGGACTACTCGACCTGGAACATCAACTCAAAATGATCTCCCGCGAGCGTGGTCGCGTTTGGCGAGGAGTCCAACCCACCGGCGAAGTCGACGACCAAGGCGTTGTGCAAGTCGAAATCGCGCAGCCCCAGCCCCATGGTCTTGAAAAAGATGCGATCGTCTATGCCTTTGAAGCGGGGGAAGTCAACCCGACCGATCCTTCTGCGGGACGCCAATATCTGGGCGAGTTTCGTGTCACTGAAACCGTTGATGGCGGCCCGACTCCTAGACAGGTGGCTCTCGAACCGGTGCTGCTGATCGACCCGCGCACCGGCGAACGTTTGGCCGGCAGCCAAGGCCCTTGGAGTCTGTACGAAACCATGCCTGCCGATCGGCACAAACTGTACGCAGGTCTCGAAGAGGAGCAGTTGCGCCAGCTCTTACCGGCCGACTCGCTGGACGAATACCTTCGCCACGGTACGCCTGCCACGGCTGACGACGACGAGTGGCACCAAGTTGGCCTCAACGAAAACGACGAACGCGTGGGCCCTGAGAATCTCGATCAGGCCGTCAAGTTTCTGTATGACCGACCCCTACGCGACTACGCCTATCTGTTTTCCGAGCTGGCCCAACAGCGTGTGGTACTCCAGGCCAGTCGGCAAGCCGTCGCCCAAGACCTTGTCAAGCTTACCGAAGCGCTCCAAAGTGCTGAGGAGCTCGGCACATTTCGCGAGCAGCAAAGAACGGCGCTTGCTAGCGATTTGACCGGCATGCAAGGCGACCGGCTGGCGATCGAGACCCATCGCGATCTGGTGCAGCATCAGCTTACCCATGCTAAGCAGTTGATCGAGCGGCTTTTGGCTCGCAATTCTGAGCTGGCAGACCGATTGACCCAACGCCAAATGGGCCTGCTCGAGTCTATCAACAGCGCAGCCCCGGCTCCGAGTGGACGTTAGGCTTTAGTCGTTAGGCTTTAGGTGTTAGGCTGGAGGAGACTCTCTTTCCTAACGACTAACACCTAAAGCCTAACGACATGGGAATTTACGATCGAGACTATGGACGCGACTACGGCTCAAGCGGTCAGCCTGGCATCCACTTGGGTGGCCCTCGTACGCTGACCACCAATCTGGTGCTGTTTACTTTGGCTGTCTACGGCTTGCAGTTGCTCACCCAACCGACAGTCGCGAACTTTCCTGGCGACGATGGTTTGGTGACCAATTGGTTCTCGCTCTACGGCAACACGTTGACCCAGCCCTGGCGAGTCTTCGAGTTCCTCACCTACGGTTTTCTTCATTCCACGCAAGATTTCAAGCATATTCTGTTCAACATGTTTGGCCTCTGGATGTTTGGCCGTACCGTGGAAGCTCGTTGCGGACGCCGAGAGTATTTGGCGTTCTACCTGCTTGCGATCGTGTTTGCCGGTTCCGCTTGGTACGCCGCTGAATTCTTTACGAACCAAATGCAAGCTCCGATCCAAATGCTCGGCGCCTCGGGTGGACTCAGTGCGGTGCTGATCCTGTTTGCTTTGAATAATCCCAAGCAGTTGATCTACATTTGGGGTATTTTTCCTTTGCCAGCATGGGTGTTTGCAATCTTCTTCGTAGGTTCCGACGTACTCGGTGCCATGCAACGCACGAGCGGCGTCGCATTCACCGCCCACCTGGGCGGTGCCCTGTTTGCCTTTCTCTACTGGCAAGGCGGCTGGAAACTAGAAAATTGGCTGCCGGGGAATTTTTCGCTCTCTCGGTTCAAGAAAAAGGGCAATCTCTGGCTTCACGATCCCGAGCACCCCGATCAAGGAAATGTTGCCCCGGAAACCGACGAGCGGGTCGACGAAATTCTCAAAAAGATCCAAGACCAGGGGCAAGACAGCCTGACTTGGCGCGAACGCCGTATTCTCGAAAAAGCGAGCAAAGAGTACCAGCGCAAGCGGCAGTAGAGCGAGGGAATTGTCAATAGTTATTGGTCATTGGCTATCTATTTGCTCTCCCCATTATTATTTTCCAATGACTAATGACGATTGAAAAATAACGAATGACAAATTCCTTCTCGGCTTCACCACAAACGATTCTCATCACGGGTTCCACTGGCCTCGTCGGCACCGCACTGGTCGCCTCGCTCGAAAGCGACGGCCATCGCGTCCTCCGAGCCGTCCGGCGCGAAACCCGCAATCCGCAAGAGCTGCGTTGGGATCCCGTCGCCGGTGAGATCGAACGCGACAAGCTCACCGAGGTCGATGCCGTCGTGCATCTGGCAGGTGCAAACATCGCCGGTCGCCGTTGGTCGAAATCTTACAAGCAACTCATGCTCGATAGCCGCACCCAAGGCACACGGCTCCTCTGTGAGACCCTTGCCTGGCTTGATCGCAAACCACGGGCCCTCGTCTGTGCCTCAGCCATCGGTTACTACGGTGCTCGCGGCGACACCGAACTCGACGAAACGGCCCCCTGCGGCGAGGGCTTTTTGCCGGAACTCTGTATGCAATGGGAACGTGCCTGCGAGCCGGCTCGCGACGCGGGCATCCGCGTTGTCAACATGCGCATCGGCGTCGTGCTCAGCCCCGACGGCGGCGCCTTGAAAAAAATGCTCCTGCCTTTCAAGCTCGGCGCGGGCGGCATCCTTGGCACGGGTCGCCAATATTTTAGTTGGATCGCACTGGACGATGTCATCCACGCCACCAAATTTTTGCTGAACCACGAGACCATTTCAGGCCCCGTGAATCTGACCTCTCCCCAGCCGGTCACCAATCGCGAGTTCACCAAGGCGCTCGGTAAGGTCCTTTCGAGGCCGACGATCCTGCCAATGCCCGCCTTCGCGGCCCGGCTGGCCTTCGGTGAAATGGCCGACGCCCTGCTATTGACCGGTGCCCGCGTTTCGCCCCAGGTGTTGGCCGACGGGGGCTACGAGTTTCTACATCCGAGCCTCGGGCCTGCGCTGCGGCATCTGCTCTCCTAGTGCCCCAAAAAACGGTGCCATTGTGAGAACCCACTCAAAAGCGGTAAACTGGAGGGTTCTTTCGAGCAGATCAGGCATATTCGGGGTTTTTCATGCATTCACAGGTGGTTGTTCTTGGTGGCGGTCCGGGGGGCTATGCAGCGGCGTTTATGGCTGCCGATCTGGGCCTCGAGGTCACGCTCGTCGAAGCCGAACCCCGGCTGGGCGGTACCTGCCTGCTGCGTGGCTGCATCCCCTCCAAGGCCCTCCTGCACGTCGCCAAGGTCATCAGTGAAGCCCGCGGCATGGCCGAATGGGGCGTCGCCTTCGGCAAAATGAAGCTCAATGTCGATACGATGCGTGCCCGGAAAGAAAAAGTCATCGAAACCCTCTCCGGCGGGTTGGCCCAACTGGCCAAACGCCGCAAGGTAAAAGTCGTCAACGCCCGCGGCATCTTTGTTGATTCTCAGACGCTGCAACTCGAAGGGGGCGATCCGGCGACCTACGAAAGCGAGCGGATTACGTTTGACCACTGCATCTTGGCCACCGGCTCGACTCCCGCGATGCCCGGGATGTTCCAGATTGGATCGGATCGAGTGATGGACTCGACCGGTGCTTTGCAACTAGCCGACATTCCCAAATCGCTGCTGGTGATCGGCGGCGGCTACATCGGCCTGGAGATGGGCACCGTCTATGCCGAACTCGGTTCGGAGGTCTCGGTTGTTGAGCTGACCAGCACCTTGCTGCCCGGTGCCGATCGCGACCTCGTGAAACCGCTCGCCAAACGCCTTGGTAAGCTTTTTACGAATATCCATCTCGACACCCAAGTTGTCGGGCTGAAGGATGCCGGAAAAAAAGTCGAAGTCCAAATGCAGGGCCCCGAGATGGAAGGCGTCACCAAATACGATCGCGTGTTGGTTTCTGTCGGACGCCGTCCGTCGTCGACAGGGCTCGGTCTGGAAAACACGCAAGTGACGGTCACCGAACAAGGCTTCGTCGAAATCAACGAGCAGCAGCGCACGTCCGACCCGCATATTTTGGCGATCGGCGACGTTGCGGGCGAACCGATGCTTGCCCACAAAGCTTCGCACGAAGGAAAAATTGCCGCTGAAGTGCTCGCCGGCCACCCGGCAGCGTTCGACGCCCAAGCAATACCGGCCGTTGTGTTTACCGACCCCGAAATCGCCTGGGCCGGCCTTACTGCCGAGGAGGCCAAGCGTGCGGATCGCAAGGTGGCGATCGCCCAATATCCTTGGCAGGCCAGTGGCCGCGCGATCTCGATGGGCATCACTGATGGGCTCACCAAATGGATCATCGACCCCGAGACCGACCGCGTGCTCGGCTGCGGCATTGTCGGCTCGGGCGCCGGCGAGTTGATTGCCGAGGCCGTCGTCGCGATTGAAATGGGATGCACGGTTCGCGACATCGCCGACTCGATCCATCCGCACCCGACACTTAGCGAAACGGTCGCCTTCGCGGGTGAAATCCACCTCGGCACCGCGACGGAAGTTTATCGACCATAGTTATAGTTTAATGTCGTCCGCAAAGACGAATGTCAGGCCACTCCGTCGGATCGCGGCTATTGCCTGTCAGATCACGGCTACTTTCAAATCTGAAATCCCAAACCCAATCCGAAAATCTATCATGGCCAACGCCAACGCAATCACCCCGAAGTCCCCCATTCCTGACGATGTCGATCCGCTCGAAACGGCCGAATGGCTTGAGTCGCTCGACTATGTGCTCCAAAGCAAAGGCCCTGAACGGGTTCAACAGTTGCTCGCCGCGCTGGAAGAGACGGCCCTGCGCAACGGCGTCGAACTGCCATTCACGGCAACGACTCCCTACGTCAATACGATTCCGCGAGACCGGCAGCCACCCTACCCTGGCAACCGCGAACTCGAGCGGCGTATCAAGAGCTTTGTCCGTTGGAACGCGATGGCCACCCGCGCCAACCGCGACCCCGCAGCACCGGGCGGACATATTTCGACCTTCGCCTCGTCGGCCACCCTGTACGAAGTCGCATTGAACCATTTTATCCGCGGCCGTGGCGACGATGGCTACTCGGGCGATCAGGTCTACTTCCAGGGCCACGCCGCGCCGGGTATGTATTCCAGGGCGTTCCTCGAAGGCCGCCTCAGCGAAGAAACTAGTAAACTTCCGTCGCGAGCTAAGCGAGGGCGGCGGGCTCTCGTCCTATCCCCACCCTTGGCTGATGCCTGACTTTTGGGAGTTCCCCACCGTCTCGATGGGATTGGGCCCCATCATGGCGATCTACCAAGCCCGTTTTAATGAGTACCTTACTGACCGTGGCCTGCTCGATACCTCGAAAAAACGCGTTTGGGCGTTTCTTGGCGATGGTGAATGCGACGAGCCAGAAACTCTCGGCGCCATCAACTTGGCCTCACGAGAAAAACTTCACAATCTCACCTTCATCATCAATTGCAACCTGCAACGGCTCGATGGACCGGTGCGCGGCAATAGCAAAATTATTCAGGAGCTCGAAGGCGCATTCCGTGGTGCCGGCTGGAATGTCATCAAAGTCGTCTGGGGCGACGATTGGGATCCGCTGCTCGAACGAGACGAGCAAGGCCTTCTAGCACGACGGATGATGGAAGTGATCGATGGCCAGTATCAAAAATATGTCGTCTCCGATGGCGACTACATTCGCAATGATTTCTTTGGCAAGTATCCCGAGCTGCTCGAAATGGTGAGCAACTACTCCGACGAAAAACTTAGCAAAATGCGTCGCGGCGGCCACGATCCCGAAAAAGTCTATGCCGCTTTCAAGGCGGCAACCGAGTGTACCGATCGGCCCACCGTGATCATCGCCAAGACCATCAAAGGCTACGGCTTGGGTGAAGGGGGCGAAGGGCGAAACGTCACCCACAACCAGAAAAAGCTCAACGAAGCCGAGCTCAGCGAATTCCGAACTCGCTTTGGCATTCCGATCTCCGACGAAAAAGTCAACGACGCGCCCTTCTATCGGCCCCCCGAAGATAGTCCCGAGATGATTTACTTGCGCGAGCGACGCGAGGAGCTCGGCGGCCCGATGCCTTGCCGCAACTCGGCACCGGTCCCCATGAAAGTTCCCCGCTTGGCCGATTACGAAAAAACGATGACCAAGCTCGTCAGCCGCGGTCCGGGCAAAGAAATGTCGACCACGATGGGCTTTGTACGATTGCTCAGCGATTTGCTACGAGACAAACAGATCGGCAAGCAGATTGTGCCAATCTGCCCCGACGAATCGCGTACCTTCGGCATGGAAGGCCTCTTCCGGCAGATCGGCATCTACGCCCACGCGGGCCAACACTACGAGCCGGTCGATTCCGATCAAATCGCCT
>JAADIN010000163.1 GCA_013151315.1 Planctomycetota bacterium
CGACTCTTTGCCGTTGCCCCGCCCTGGGTCCGCCGATCGATCCGGCAGCGGTGCGCTTGGTGATCGTGAATCGCAATCGGTAGCCGCCGAGGGGGCCAAAGGTTTCGACGACTTCGTCTCGAGATTGGAGGCGACGCCGAAAATCTTCCACGTGGGTTTGAACTTCAGCCAGCAACTCTTCGAGTGGGACGATCGAGACGAGCCCTTTGTGGAGCCGCAAATGGATCGCTTCTTCCTCGATGGTTTTGGCTAGCGGCGTAGGCACACATTCAACTTCTTCGACGGTAGGGCGTGCCGTGGCGAGAGTGAGATGCTCTTTGGTCATTTCATCGAGCTGAATTTGTGCCTCGACGAGCTCGCGTTGAACGTCGAACTCTTGTTGCCGGTGCGAGTCGAGCTTGCTGCGGCGCTGCTGCAAATCTTCTTCGATAATCGAGCGGTGCATTGCCAGCTCCACCCGCCGTCGGTCGTGGACGGCCGATTCTTGGCCGATGGTCACAACCCGAACGGTCATTTTCTGGATTTCGCGTTGCGAGGCGACTGCTTGCCGGTGGGCTTCGTCGAGTTCGTCGCGCAGCGGGGCAATATCTACCGTGCTGGCAGAGTTTTTCACTTTCTGGATATCCGCCGGCGGCTCCGATTTGGCAACGATCGCGCTGTGCGAGGCCCGGACTCCGACGAGCATCACAAGGATGATTAGCACGCCGACGACGTTGGCGATCACATCGAGAAACGAATCGTCGGTGGAATCTTCGTCTTCTTGGGTTCTATCGGGTCGCATGGTCGAGATCTCCTTTGAGAGCTTGAATGCCCGGGCCCGTTGGTGCGGTTTCGCGGCGATGCACTTCGACGCCGCTGTGCTGGAGTAGTTTTGCTAAACCGCGAGCGGTGCTCTCGGCTTCGGGACCGATGCGAAGCTCCAATACGGGGCGCCAATACAACCCGTTGCCAGCGAGGCCCCACCCGTCGACGCGAGTTTGCAAGGCTTCGACAAACGCGTCGGAAACTTGGCGAGTCGGTTGATTGAGCGGGATGACGGTGCCGGTGGCCCCGATCCCGCTGATCACATGTCGGCTGGGCATCAGCGTGAGACGATCCTTTCGCACGACCACATGAATGGGGCGGCGAATGGGCACCGCGCCGCGAGTCTTCGGAGAGACGGCCCAGTTTTTGCCGCGTGACTGGGCAATGCTTTTTACGTTTTGGCTCGACATACTCATGCTGGCTGCGGTGGCGGTTGAGCCTGAAGGCTGTCCGCCAGGAGTAGCGGAGCTGCCCGAGCCGCTTCCCGATGCCGAACTTCCGTCGGCAGATTGACTGCCCGATTGTGCGAGGCCGTTGGAGTCGGCTCCTGTCTCTGAGCTTTGACTGTCGCCTTGGCCCAATTCTCCGCCTGCTTCTTGGTTTGATGTCGAGGATCCTTCGCCGGTTGCGTTGGCAAAGGAATCGGTCCCGTTGTCTTGGCCGCTGTCGCCAGTACCACCCGACTCGCTAGCCGTGTTGCCAGAGGAGGCTCCGGATTGGAAATCGCCGGCCGCGGTTCCCGCCTCAGCAAACGATTGCCCCTTGGCAGAGCCACTGCCATCTCCGCTCAAATTTTCGTTCGCGTTTTTGCCATTCGCTTGTGCAAGTGGCCCAAAATCGTTGGACTCGCTTGGCTCGCTTCCTGCCCCATAGCCGCGGGAACCCGACGTGCCGCCTGCTGACGTCGAGCTACTGCCCCCGAGGCCAACGCCCCGAAAACGACTTGGTGCCGATCGGACCAATCGGGCCAAATTTTCACGGGCATTGAGTTGCGCGTGGTGCTGCAGTTGGGCCAATTGAGGATGGATCGGGTAAGTCAGGAAATTCGAGATTCCAGTCGCCATCGACAAACTCGTATCCAAAGTCGGCATCCCAACTGGCGAGCGCGGTACGGGCCAGTTGATACTGGGTGATTCCATCAGGCCGAACAATCAGCAGCGGATAAGGATCGGGCGGTTCCGGCTTGCCGGCCCTTGCGGCTTTCGCATTGAGATACTCGCGCGAGGCACGCATCGCGGCAGCCAACGGATTTCCTGGCCAATCGGGTGCAACAAAGTCGTTGCGATCGAATCGAATTCCTTCGGGCTGAATCACCACGCCCTCTTTCGAACATTCGATGTAGATAGGTTGTCGAAACGTGCCGTGGGGGCCTTTGTAGGGGACGATGGCGTAGGAGCGTTCGCCCGAGGCCTTTTCGCGAAGCGAGTCGAGCTGCTCCTCGGTTTCCTCGATCAGTTCCTGGAGCCGAGCGAGCTCGCTTTCAGCCTGTTGCTGGTCGACCGATTGGTCGTTCTCGGTCGCTTCCAATTGTTTCGCGGCAATCGCAAGCAGAGCCAACTCGTGTTCAATCCGTCGCGCGTGTTCTTCGAGGTGGCTTAGGCGAAGTTGTTCCTTCTGAAGCCGTTCCTCGGCTTGCGAGCGCAGCTTGCGAAGTTTTTCTTGATAGTCGCGGACCTCTTTCAACTGCTCGGCCAAAGCGGTGGCCTCGGCGGAGTGGTCTTCCGTTGCGCTTTGCTGAGGCTCGCGGGCCACGGGTGGCTCGGGCTGTTGAGACGCCACTTGCTCGCCAGCTCGTTGCGCCATCACGACCAACAGCACCAGCAAGGCTCCCATTGTGCAAAGCAGGACGGCGAGAAATGGGAACAAGCCGACCGGTTTGGATTCTTGGGTCGCCCGTTGTCTCATGCCGCCTGATTCTGGTTGCGATCTTCTTCAAGTTCAATACTTGCGGTCACGCCCAAGGGCGTTCCCAGCAGGGAGCCGAGTAGCTGGACTGCTGCCGAGAGACCGACCGCAGTTTGCTGGAAGTCGTGGGAGCCGGCCAGTGCGTTGAGATTCTTGTTCAGCGCATCTTCCAGATGCTTGATTTGCCCGGTCGCTTCGACGACGCGGAGCAGAATCTCGCCTTGCTTGATAAGTTGCTCTTGTTGGGCAACCGTCGAGCCGGCCGATTCGACGAGCGCTACCTGCATTTCCTTGAGCAAGTTTTCGCTCTGCCGGATGAGTTTTTCCTGACGCGTCGAGGAGACCAGCATCGCTTCGCCGACGGCCGCTTCGACATCGGCCAAGTGACGGCGGTTTTCTTCAGCCAGCTTGGTCTCGGCTTCGGTCAGCGCCGAAGTATGTTGGATGAGCCCCTCGTTGAGTAGCTCGGCATGACGAATCAGCGTTTGTTCCAGATCGCTGGCGTGACGATCGACCCCTTCGTTGAGCGCTTCGGCATGTCGGGTGAGTCCTTCGACGACAGCACTGGAAAGGGTTTCGTCCAAAGTCGAAGCTGTGCCGGCGAGCACGTCGGACCACTGCTGCGAGCTTTTTTCGAAAGCCCGATGCAACAATTCTGTTTGCTGCGTGGTGCTAGATTCCACGGATTCAAGTAGTTTTTCTGACATCCGACGAACTGACGCCAGATGAGGGTCGTTTTCGCTGCCGTACTGACGGAATCGCCCGATCAGTTGCCGCGACGCATTGGCATCGACGGCCGCGAGGAGGCGAAACTCGACGCGCTCGACACAGAACTTCACGAACAACAAGACCGTCGAAAGCGAGAGCGCGAGTGCCGTCGTGTCGAAGGCAACGCTGAGGCCGGCAACGACTGCGGGCAGCGATTCGTCCATCGCAGCGCCGGAAAGATTCATCTTGGCAATCGCGAGCGTGATGCCGATGACCGTGCCCAAGAAACCGAGAATCGGAATCGTCGACACGATAATGCGTACCAGAGCATAGCTCTGGTGCATCCGCGAATGATCGGCATCTTCCAAATGACGGAGGTGCGGCTCGAGCGTGTCGGCCGAGGCTTTTGATCGGACATATTCTAGCGCTTCACGAAGTCGTCGCACGAGGTAGCTGTTTTGCAGCGTGCCGGAGAGATTGTTCAGGCTTGCCAGTAGACCGTCGGCTTCTTCGGCCCTTTGTTCGCCGGCCGCGGTGGCCGGCAATTGCACGCCCTCGAGCGAGGCAAACTGGAGTGTCAGACCGAGCCATTTGATAATCAGCTCGGCGGCTCCAATGAAGAAAAGCACGGTTGCGCAATAGGCGACCGTGTGGCCAGCAAAATATCGATCAAGGAAAGAGCCTTCGACGGCACCGCGAACGACGATCGCATAGAACGCCAGCGCAGCCAACCCGCCCCAGATAAGCCCCTGACGAAGTAACCATTCGGAAAACGAGGTAATGCGTGACACGGCGAGCATCCTTTCTCACTTTTGGCGGCAAAAACCTACGGAGAATTGCCAGCGCACGCCGACCCCCGCCATACCGTCTATCCACACAATCGGCGCAAGCGGCAAAGTTTATGAACGGTTTTTTCAGAGAAAGGGTGCTAGCGGTCGCGGCAAAGCCACGGGATTGCAATCCCGTGGCTTTGTCCTCTGGTTTTTGGATTCGCCCAGTAAACTTTCGCCAATTGATAAACTTTACGAAAGCGGAGAAGTCCTACGGCCGATAACTCAAGAGCTAACAAGAAGAAAACTCACCAAGCAGGTCACCCCGATTGCTGACCGCTTGCACGAAACACCCAGGGGGGCCGCAGCCCGGGCGATTCATTCGTCCGGGCTGCCTTTGTTTTGGGAGGGTTGCATCGCAACCCAAAAGTGGAGCGGAGGTAGACTGCTAGGCTTTACGGCGTGTACGTAGCAAAGCACCGGGGCGTTTCCCACAATCGCACTTCAACGATTGGCACGCCTTCGGACTTGGTGCCATCGAAAATCAGCTTGGCGATGTTCTCCGCCGTCGGGTTGTCGTCAATGAGATAGAGGGGCTCGCCCATGTCTTGCAAAATCGGCACGACGGGGTCGGCCCGGTTGAGAATCATTCGATGATCGAGATTCTCATCGATCCAGGTGCTGACCGCGTGTTTGATGTCGGCAAAGTCGAGCACCATGCCTCGATCGTCGAGCTCGGGGCCTTCGATCGAAATCACTGCTCGGCCGTTGTGGCCATGCAGGTGACGGCATTTACCATCGTAGTTCAAGAGCCGATGGCCGTAACAAAAATCAATTTCTCGGGTGACGCGAAACATGATCGAAAAATTTCCTTGCTTGAGTAAAGCGGTTAGCTGTTAGCAATTAGCTGAGAGCTGAAGGCATAGTTGGTTGGGTCGCCGCTGGGTATCGTTTGCAATCCACGGGCTCGTTCCGCGCATTTATTGCAGATGCCACAGTGCTGGTCCTCTTGGGGAGAGAGGCACGAAAACGTCAAATGCAAGGGCAAGTCGGCACCCAACGCAAGCACTTGCTGCTTGTTCTGCGCAGCAAAGGGCCGGAGTATCTCGACGCGGCTTTCGGTCGCCGTGGCCAGCGCCTGCTGAAATTGTTGGAAAAATTGCGGCGTCGCATCGGCAAACGGATTGCATCGCAGCGTGGCCAGCGCCAATCGCGAAATATCGTGCATCGAACACCACAGCATGGCTTTCATCAAGAGCAACGGATTCCGTCCCCAGAGAAAAACGGCCTCGTCGGGCGTGGTTTGATCGGGAACGTCTTGCCCTGTGAAACTCCAATGCTCGCCATAGAGGTCGGCCAGCGGAACGGCCAACTCGACGAGGGGGGCAATGGCGCTGCTTCCTATTGCTGCGAGGAATTGTTCGATGGCACGCTGCTCGGCCGCTTGCCAAATACAGCCGGTCGTAATGTAGATCGGTTGAACGCGAGCTCCTTGCTGAAGGAGATGCCCCAGCAGGATTGCGCTATCCAAGCCGCCGCTGAGCAAAATGGCTGTCGTTATCGGGGTGGTTTCTGAGGCTCGTGCGCTGCTTTTCATGCGTTCTAGCGTAGCAGAAAGAGGGGGCGGTAGGCAGTGGGCAAAGCGGGTACCACCGTGCCCACTCTTTGCTTCCGACGCCTAAAATGTTACAAACCTCTCATGAGCCGATTTGCCCAACGTCGTGACAAAATTCGCCGTAACCTTTCCAAGCGGAACGTCGACGCGCTGCTGGTGACCGATTTCACCAACGTCGCTTATCTCACCGGTTTTACGGGCGACGATAGCTATCTGTTGGTCACCAAAGATCGCGACTACGTCGTTAGCGACCAACGGTACACCACACAGCTCGGCGAGGAATGCTCCGATTTGGAGCTCTCGATTCGTGGCCCCGGCAAGAAGATGTTGCCGTTTGTGTCTCGATTGCTGACCAAACTCAAGATTGGCCAGCTGGCGGTTGAAGCCCAGTCGATGACGATCGCCTTTCATGCCGCCCTGGCCGAGGCCGCAAAAAACTGCGAACTGGTCCCCGTGTCAGGTTGGGTCGAAAAGCTGCGGATGATTAAGGATAAGGACGAAATCGCTCGCACGCGGGTTGCCTGCGATCAGGCGCGGCGTGCCTTCGAGGTGGTTCGAGCGACGTTGACTCCCGAGATGACCGAGCTACAGGTGGCGGCCGACTTGGAGTATCAGGCGCGTCGTTTTGGGGGGATAGGCATGAGCTTTCCGCCAATCGTAGCCGTCGGGGCTCGGTCGGCACTGCCCCATGCGAGCCCGACGACACAGAAAATTGGGGCTGACGATTTCACCTTGATCGATTGGGGGGTGAACGAAGGGCTGTATGTGAGCGACTTGACTCGGATTTTGGTGACCGGTAAAATCTCCCCTAAACTACGTAAAGTTTACGGAGTCGTGTTGAAGGCCCAGTTGGCCGCGATCAAGGCAATACGGCCCGGCGTGACCTGCGAGGCAGTCGACCATGTGGCTCGGTCGATCATAAGCAAGGCCGGTTATGGCAAGCGATTTGGGCACGGACTGGGGCACGGCACCGGGCTGGATATCCACGAAGGGCCTCGGCTTAGCCAGGGCCAGTCGACCGTGCTTGCTGCGGGAATGATCGTGACCGTCGAGCCTGGGATTTATCTTCCAGGTTGGGGCGGGGTGCGGATCGAAGACGATATATTGGTCACACGCACCGGACATGAAGTACTGACTTCGGTGCCTAAAGAGCTCGAAGCGTGCCTCGTCGGTTGAGCGTCGGTTTGAAAAAATACTAGGAAAAAATGCTAGGTACGAGGGCCGTGGATTGCGTCCCTACGTTAATGCGGGAGATACGTGATGAGTAGTAATGGTGGATCAGGCCCGGGCGATGTTTTCGACGTACGGAAAGTACGTCGCCTTGTCGAGTTGATGAACGAACACGATCTGGGCGAAATCGACCTTCGCCAGGGCGATCAGCGCATTCGCCTGCGTCGGGGCCAAGAGCCGGTGGTTGCGATGGTCGCTCCGCCCGCGGTCGCCCAGGCACCTGCAGCGCCTGCCCCGTCAGGCGACTCTTCCGCCACGCCAGCGGAAGATCCCAACGCAATCTACATCACCAGCCCGATGGTCGGGACCTTTTATAGTGCCTCGACTCCTGAGGATCCGCCGTTAGTGAAGGTGGGCGATCAGGTGGGTTCCGATACGGTGGTCTGCATCCTCGAAGCGATGAAGGTTTTCAACGAAATCCCCGCCGAGTGTTCGGGCAGCATCGTCGCGATATTGGTCGAAAATGGCGACGCGATCGAATACGGCCAGAAGCTGTTTCGACTCGAGCCCGCTAGTTAAGGAATGTGGGATGTTTGATGTTTGATTGTTGATGTTTCAAAGATGGCTGTTGCCGATTCTGACATCAACAATCAAACATCAAACATCAAACATTTGTCATCCCGTCATCCCGTCATCCCGTCATTCGTCGTTTCCCCCATGTATCAAAGAATTCTTGTCGCCAATCGGGGTGAAATTGCCTTGCGGATCTTCCGCGCTTGTCGCGAGCTGGGCATCGAGACCGTTGCGATCTACAGCGAAGCCGATCGGGGCTCGCACTACCTCGAACTTGCCGACGAGGCGTTTTGCGTGGGCCCCGCCAGGCCGGCCGACAGCTACCTGCGAATCGCCAACGTCATTAGCGCCGCCGAAGTGGGCAACGTGCAAGCGATCCACCCAGGCTACGGTTTTTTGGCAGAAAATGCGCACTTCAACGAAGTCTGTCGAAGTTGCAAGATCGACTTCATCGGCCCGAGTCCCGAAGCGATGGCCAAGTTGGGTGACAAGAACGTGGCTCGCGAAATGGCGAAAAAAGCCAAGGTGCCGATCGTGCCGGGCAGCGATGGTCTGATCGAAAGTGCGGACGAGGCGTTGCGTTTTGCCCATGAGGTCGGTTTTCCCGTGCTCATCAAAGCGGTCGCCGGCGGCGGAGGCAAGGGAATGCGTGTCGCGGCGAACGATCTGGCCCTCAAGACGGCCCTTCAGCAAGCGCAAACCGAGGCCGAGGCCGCGTTTGGCAATGGCGACGTTTATCTCGAAAAATACATCGAGCAGCCTCGCCATGTCGAAGTCCAAGTGCTGGCCGACCATCATGGAAACGTGATTCACCTTTGGGAACGCGATTGCAGCGTCCAGCGTCGGCATCAAAAACTCATCGAAGAGAGCCCCAGCACGTCGATCAATCAAAAAACTCGCGATGCGATGTGTGAGGCCGCCAAACGAATGATCCAGCAGGCGGATTACACCAACGCCGCGACCGTGGAGTTTATCGTCGACAAGGAGGGGAAATTTTATTTTATCGAGGTCAATGCTCGCATTCAGGTCGAACATCCGGTCACCGAGTTGGTAACCGGCATCGACTTGATCAAGCAGCAGATTCTCATCGCGAGTGGCGAAAAGCTAAGCATCCGCCAGAAGGACGTTAAACGCCAGGGCTGCGCGATTGAATGTCGTATCAATGCCGAGAATCCGAAGAAGAATTTCCAGCCTTCGCCTGGTAAGATTGATCGCCTCATTGTGCCAGGCGGCTATGGAGTCCGGTTTGATTCTCATGCCCATAGCGGGTACGAAGTTCCGCCGTACTACGATTCGATGATTGGCAAGTTGATCGTCCATCAGCCGACGCGGGCCGAGGCGATTCGCACGATGCAACGGGCGTTGGCCGAGCTTCGCGTGGATGGCATTCACACCACGATTTCTTTGCATCAAGAAATTCTCAACCACAGCGCATTCGTCGAAGGGAACATCGACACGACGTTTGTCGAGCGGACCCTTTCGATCGGTTGAGGTAGCAGGAGGATCGTCCGTCGTGGCCGACGGCGCTATCGTTAGCGCCGTCGGCCAGGAGAAACATTTCCACCATCTTTCCCACGGAATCCCCGTTATGGCTGACAACACCCTTTCTCGCCCGGCAAAGATGCCGACTGATTTTCGTCGCGCCGCGATCCTCTTTGCCGGCGGGCCCGCCCCCGCCGCGAATGCCGTGATTTCGGCGGCTGCGACTTCCTTTCTGCGCAACGACATCAAGGTCGTTGGCATCAAGCATGGTTACTCGCAACTGATTGATTTCGACCCCAAGGACCCGTTGGTCGAAGGTCGCGATTACGTGAAGATGGACCACAAGATGCTCCGCCGAACTCGCAATTCGCAGGGCATCATGATTGGAACCGCCCGAGCCAATCCGGGCAAGAACATTTCGCATCCCTCGCATTTGGCCGACGAAGAACGTTGCGAGCCGCTCAAGCGGGTTTACGAAGCGTTGCGATCGATCGGGGTCGACTTGCTGGTTTCGATCGGCGGCGACGATACGCTCAAGACCGCGAATAAATTCAAAATGTACCAAGAGCGGCTGCCCCTCGATGCCCATCGGATACCGATTGTCCATCTTCCGAAAACGATCGACAACGATTATCGAGGGATCGACTTTACGTTTGGCTATTTTACGGCGGTCGACTTCTTGGCCAGAGAAGTACGCAACCTGCTGGCCGATGCCGAGGCAAACCGAAGCTATTTTCTTGCCGAATCGATGGGGCGTAGCGCAGGCTGGTTGGCCTATGGTGTCGCGATCGCTGGCGAAGCGAGTCTCGTCGTCAGTGTCGAAGATATTATTGGCAAGTTTCGCAAGGACGAAGAAACCGTTGATCCGAAGACCGGTGCAAAAACGGTTCGCCCGGTGATGGACATGAACGAAGTGATTCCTCGGATTGTCGCCACGATCACGACGCGCGAACGCGAGGGGAAAGAATATGGTGTGATCGTCATCGCCGAAGGCCTCGCCGAATTCTTGCCCAGCAGCTACCTCGAGGGCGTTGACCGCGACGAGCATGGCCACATCAACATCACGGCAGTCAATCTGCACAACGTTTTCGCAAACCTCATTGCCAAAGAGTACCACCGCCAGACGGGCCGCGAGCGAAAGATCAATGCTTTGCAGATCGGTTACGAAGCCCGATGTGCCAAGCCGCACGCTTTCGATGTAATGCTCGGAAGCCAACTCGGCGTGGGTGCCTATCGAGCTTTAGTCGAAGAACAACTCGATGGCGTGATGGTCTCGGTCTCAGGCCAGCTCCAACTGGAGTACGTTCCCTTCGAGGATTTGGTCGATCCCGAAACGCTCGTGACGGTCGTGCGATACATCGAGCCAGATAGCGATTTCCAGCGGCTCACACGGTTCCTGGAAACCTACGTCGACAGTTGAAAATTCGGTAAGACTTCAGACGAAAGTAGTAAATTAGCCACAGATGAACCCGGATAAACTCAGATAAAGAAGGATTATCGGTGAATTCGTGGGTTAGAAAAAATAGACGAAAAACTCAAAGTTGACCCAAAAAAATCCGTGTTTATCTGTGTCTATCCGTGGCTTTTTTCCTCGGTATTCTAACCGTCGAGCGTTCCCTTGGTGCTCGGCACCCCCGGCATGCGAGGATCGGTCTCAACGGCCATTCGTATCGCGCGGGCTGCGCCTTTGAAGACGGCCTCGGCGATGTGGTGACTGTTTCGTCCGTAGTGAAGCATCACGTGCAGATTGCACAGGGCGTTCGCCGCGGTCGATTGCCAAAAATCTTCGAGCAACTCGCTATCGAAGTCGCCAATCTTTGCGGCCGGCACAGGTGCCTGATAAGCAAGCATATACCGTCCGCTAAAGTCGACCGCGACCGTGACGAGGCTCTCTTCCATCGGCAACGTAAAATGTCCGTAGC
>JAADIN010000106.1 GCA_013151315.1 Planctomycetota bacterium
AGTTGCCTAGCGAGGAGCTGACGGCAGCGTTTATTGAGCAAGCGGGCGAGCGCAACTTGACCGCTTTGGCCGGGCACCGCTCGGTTGGCGGCATCCGTGCTTCGATCTACAATGCCATGCCAGTCGCGGGCGTGGAAACGCTGCGAGACTTTATGGTTGAATTTCGGAAGCAGTAGGAAATCTGTTTACTCCGGCGATCTGTCAGATCGCGGCTAACACTCCTGTCACATCACGGCTAACACTCCTGTCAGATCGCGGCTATTTTCTTTTTTACATCAAAAACCAAACATCCCCCATCAAACATGCACAAAGTTATTGTTCTCGACGATTTGGCCCAAGAAGGTCTCGATTTGTTGGCAGCTGCCGAGGGAGTCGAGTTCGAAGTTCGCACCGGATTGAAAGGCGACGACTTACGCGACGCGCTGAATGCGTTCGACGGGGCGACGTAGCGGCGTCAAACTCACTCCGGAAGTGCTGGAGGGCAACCGCCGCTTGAAAGCGGTCGTGCGCGCCGGCGTGGGGACCGACAACATCGACAAGCCGGCTGCCACGCGCGCCGGGATCGTCGTCATGAACACGCCGACCGGCAACACGCTCAGCACGGCCGAACATGCGATTACGCTGATGCTCGCGATGTCTCGCAATGTGGCACCTGCCTACCAGAGCTTGGTCGAAGGGCGCTGGGATCGCAAAAAGTACATGGGGTCGCAAGTCGCCGGAAAAACGCTCGGCGTCGTCGGGCTGGGGCGCATCGGCTTGGCCGTGGCCGAGCGGGCCCGAGCCTTTGAAATGAAAGTCCTTGGCTACGATCCGTTCATGTCGAAAGAACGGGCTCGCGAATTGGGCATCGAACCGATCAGCACCGTCGACGAAATGCTTCCCGAGGTCGACTACTTGACCGTTCATACGCCGCTGACCGAGGAGACTCGCAATCTGGTGGATATGGCTCAGGTTGAAATCATGAAGCCCGGTGTTCGGCTCATCAACTGTGCCCGAGGGGGAATTTATAATGAAGCGGCGCTAGTGCAAGGTTTGAAATCGGGCAAGCTTGCCGGCGTCGCCCTCGACGTTTATGCCGAGGAGCCTTGCACCGATAGCCCGCTATTTGGGATGCCGGGGGTGCTCTGCACGCCCCATCTGGGGGCGAGCACCGAAGAAGCTCAGACGCAGGTCGCCGTCGAAGCGGTCGGCCTACTGACTGATTTCTTGAGCACAGGCATGATTCGCCACTCGGTCAATGTTGCCCCGATCGATCCGAAAACGCTCGAATCGCTGCGAGGCTATCTCGACGTGGCGTATCGGCTCGGAATTTTAATTGCCGGGCTGCAATCGGGCGGGGCCAAGTCGTGCCGATTGCTGTATCGGGGCGAAATCACCAGCCGAGACACCAAAGTGCTCAACGCCGCCTTTGCCGCGGGGCTACTGCAACATGCCCTCGACGAAGGGGTCAATCTGGTCAATGCCGAAATGATGCTCCAGGAACGGGGCATCGAGCTGACCACCGAGTCGAACTCCGAGATGGGAGCTTTTCGCTCGTCGATGGCCGTGGAAGTCACGACTGATTTGGCCATGCATCGGGTGACGGGTACAGTTTTTGGTCAGTCGATGCCAAGGCTCGTGGCGCTGGATGGCTATCGCTTGGAAGCCTACTTGGACGGTTGCCTGCTGGTTTTCACGCACGAAGACGTGCCGGGCATCATCGGCGGCGTGGGAACCGTTTTCGGAAAACATGGTCTCAACATTGGCCAGATGGCGGTCGGTCGGGCCGGCGAGCAGCCGGGCGGCGATGCCGTCGGGGTCTTGAATTTGGACTGCGAGCCAACTGCTGAGGCCTTGGAAGAAGTGCGACAGTTGCCCGCGATCAGCAGTGCCAAGGCGATTCACCTGCCCCAGGCGGGCGAGCTGCCGGCTTGGCTGCAGGCTTGAAGGCTGAACTATTAGCTCAATATCCGCAGACCCCGCACGACCGGCCCGGTTTTCGGCAGATTCCAGCGCAACAGCCTGACGATCGTCCGACAGCGCTCGAATTGTAACCGATATTCTCTCAGGCCGAACATTTCTGTAGAGTCGGCCCCCTCCTGAAGCATCCCCCTCTCTACCGCCAGCGAAACCGCACCATGGAAGCGACACTCCCAGCCATTTCTCTGCATAAGCAGATCTCTCTGCATGAGCAAGTCCGAAGTGCTCTCGACCAGAGCCCCTATGTAGGCCAGAACCAAGTCCAAGTTGAGGCATCCTCAGGACGGGTTCGGCTCGAGGGCACGGTAGGCACTTTCTACCAGAAGCAGATGGCTCAAGAGCTCGTACGACGCATTGATGGTGTCGAGCGTGTCGTCAACCAGTTGCAGGTCAACTGGCGATAGCTTTTCGCACAAACGAGATCTCTCTCACGGCTTAATAGCCGGAGGCACACCTGCCTCCGGAACCATCACGTTCCGCGCACGGGCCCAAACCACTCGATCTGCTGACGGGCACAATACGTATATCCCTGATCGTGGCAGAAAGGCTTGAGCCAAACCGCTCGCCGGCGCAATTCTTCTTCACAGGTTCCCTGCGGCATCAACAGCACGCGCCGCTTCGAGACCTGCGGGAAATCGGTAAGGAACTTCTCGACCTCGTCCAGATCGGGCGCACGATCGATCACAAATTTTAGTTGGTAGTCGTACTCTGCCATCAACCGACGCAGCACCTCGGGCCGATGACGCTGGCGCTCGTGGCGTCGTCTCCAATGGGGATGCTTGGTGGGCGAAGGGCCGCTGCCCACCAGTTTGGGGCTGATCGACATCAAATCGCAAGCGACCGGCAAGTACAGCGTGCCGGCGGTCTCGACGGTGATATGCAGCCCCCGCTCGCGCAGGCCCTCGGCCAAGGGCAGTAGCTCGGCAAACAGCATCGGCTCGCCGCCGGTGAGCACGACGTGGCCGCAGTCCCATTCTTCGACTTGGGCGATGATTTCGTCGACCGCATAATCTCGGCCCTCAGGCTGCCAGGAAGCGTACGGCGTATCGCAAAACCAGCATCGCAGATTGCAGCCGCTGACGCGCACAAACACACTCGCCTTGCCCGTAAGACGGCCTTCTCCCTGCACCGATTTATAGATTTCAGCAATTTTCATTTTTGATAAGCAATCGGATCGACCACCCCCGCCTCAGCAAACCCTTTCAGGCGTAGTTGGCAGGCGTCGCAGCCGCCGCAACTGATGCCTTGCTCGTTGGGAGCGTAACAGGTGTGTGTTAATCCGTAGTCGACGCCTAACTGCTGGCCTTGCTTGATGATCTTTGCTTTGGTCATTTTGATGAGTGGGGCATGGACGCGAAGACGCAAGCGGTTTTCGACGCTCGCTTTGGTGGCGAGGTTGGCTAGTTGCTCGAACGCTTTGATAAACTCGGGGCGGCAGTCGGGGTAGCCGCTGTAATCGACCGCGTTGACGCCGATGAAAATGTCGGTTGCTCCTAGCACCTCCGCGTAGCCCAAGGCAATCGAAAGCATGACCGTATTGCGAGCCGGCACGTAGGTGATCGGGATGCCAGTCGCCATTTGATCTTCGCTGCGGCCCTTGGGAACTTCGATGTCGTCGGTGAGAGCGCTGCCGCCGAGAGCCGCGAGATCGATGGGCAGGACCTTGTGCTGTTCGACTTGCAAAGCGACCGCGACCCGCGCGGCCGCATCCAGTTCAAACCGATGACGCTGGCCGTAGTCGATGCTCAAAGCATAGACCCGATAGCCCTCTTGCCGAGCGAGAGCCGCGACCGTTGCCGAATCGAGTCCGCCCGAGAGCAGCACGACCGCCTTCCCTTTTTCGTCATTCGCCATTCTGAATTCGTTATTTCCTCAGGTCATTTACCACAACGGCCTATCATGCCATAATGCGGGGCTCCCCGAAAGGAGCAGCAATTGACGATGAGCGACTTCCGAAGTCTCCTAGAAACCTTTGAAAACCAATTCCCGAGCCGGGATTATTGTATCGAAATTGGGTGCCCCGAATTCACTTCCGTTTGCCCCAAAACGGGTCAACCCGATTTCGGGACGCTCACCATTTCGTACACTCCCAACCTCAAGTGTGTGGAGCTCAAGAGCCTCAAGTTCTACTTGCAAGCGTATCGCAACGAAGGCATTTTTTATGAGCATATCACCAACGTGATTTTCGACGATTTGGTCGGAACCCTCGAGCCGCGCTGGCTCAAAATCGTTGCGGCCTTCAATGCCCGTGGCGGCATCACCGAGACGGTAACCGTTGAACATCAGGAAAAAACAGGATAGACGAGGCGTCCGTCGTGGCCGACGGCGATAACGAATACCAACCGCGTCCGTTATCGCCGTCGGCCACGACGCCTAATACCAACAACCCACTTCTAAGGCCTCTCATGCCCAACTCCCCTCAAGTGATTCTTTCCGGATTTGCCGACGAAGCAGCCAACCACAAGACGGCCGTCGAACAGTTTTCTGCCTTCGCGGCGCTCGGTTTGCAGTACTACAGTTTGCGTTTTGTCGATGTTGGCAGCGGTGTCAAAAACGTGATGAAACTCACCAAGGGCGAAATCACGAAGCTGCGGCATTTGGAAGACGAGTACGGCATGAACGTCGCGTCGATTGGCTCGCCTATCGGCAAAGTCAAACTGCTCAACAAAAACGATGGCACGAAAAATCGCTACGTGCCCTTCAAAAAATATCTGCAAACCGAAGTGAAGAAAGCTTGCGAGATGGCCCACGCGTTTGAAACCAAACTCATCCGTGGCTTTTCGTTTTATCACCCTCAAGGGAGCGACCCCTGGGACCACGTGCCTCAGGCAGTCGACCAATTGGGCGAAATCGCCGAGATGTGCCATCGGAGCGATCTCACGTTTGGGCTTGAGATCGAAGCGAACCTTATTGGCCAAACGGGCCAACTCATGGCCGAGCTGCATCGCAAGGTCAACCATCCCGCGATGGTCACCATCTTTGATGGCGGCAACATCGTTTGCCAAGGTTTCAACACGGCTGAAACCTTCGAACAGTACACAGCCATGAAGCCGAGCATCGGCTGGATGCACATCAAAGATTACCGCGACCCCAATCAAGTTGGTCGGACTGCTCATGTCAACGAAGACATGCTGAAAAATTTTGTCCCCGCCGACGAAGGCGACACGGGCCATGTGCAGATTCTGCAAGACTTTGCCGAAGCGATTCCCAAACTCGAACGACGGTTGAAGCGAAGAGGAATCCCCGGCGTGATTCTTGATCTCGAGCCGCATCTCAAGGGCGGAGGGCAATTTGGCGGCTTCAGCGGACCTGATGGCATGGCAGTCGCCCTCCGAGGACTCACCCGAGTGCTCGACTACGCCGGGATCGACTACCACCTTCGCGACTTTGATGACGTGCGAGCCGACCGCGGGTTCTAGCCTGCGTCGCTATCGCTTGCCTCGGCAACTTCAACTGCAACTTCGGCAGCAGCCTGATGCTGTTGAGATCCTGCGCGGACGGCTTCCAGAAGCACGCCCAGCATCTTGAAACCCCAGATCGTTCCTATCGCACCAGCAGCCCAACCTCCGATCGAGCGGACACTGAAATAACTCTCGGCCGTCAATAAGACGTAGACCGCCAGTCCCGTGGCTATCAAGCAAATCAAGAATTTGGAAAACGCGGCTTCGAGGTGGCGACCCTTGTTGTGTTTCGCAATTGCCCCGCGAGCGGAAGAGTTCGCCAGCTCTCGCATGGCAGCCAAATCGGTTGGCAAGTTGGGCTTGTGAGACGATCGCTTCAAACTTTCCAGACTGAGAGGTTCGTCGACCTCGACTTGGTTCGTGCCTTGCTCGTCCTTCGAATCAACGACTGCCACGAAGTCTCCTGCAGGCGTATCCTCGGGCTGGAGTCGCGGAGCAGAAACCTCCTCAGAACTCGAATCGCCACGAACACGTCGCATCATGTTCTGCATATATGCTTCCAGGGCTGCATCCTCCGACTCGTCCTCAGGCTGGGCGGTTGCCGGCTCGTGATGCTCCAGAGGCGCCTGCGGCGTGGGTTCCTCGACAAGATAGTCCTCTTCTTCGAGATCTCCAGCGAACTGGTCGATAAACGAAGTGGGGGTGAAATCTTCCTTTACCAATTCTTCCCCTGGGGCTTCACTCTCCTCGGCGCTTTCTGAGGGAGTTTCGGTCTCCGACCACGCCGACATTTCTTTCAATCGGGCAATGGCTTCTTCGGCATCCTTTTCCGAGGCATGGTCCTCAACAGCTATCTCCGCCTCAACAGGTTCAGGAGACGAAAACGCTTCTTGGTTAGCCGCCTGATTTAGCAACGCTTTCTCTGCGGCAAGCAAACATTCTCTCGCGTCGGCAAGCTCGCGCTGCGTCTGCTGATAGCGCCCGTTGACTTCTTCCAGCTGAGTCCGCTCGGCCGTAAGCTCGTTGCGCATGCTCTCGAGCTCGGTCGACAGCTGGTCTGGTGCTTGCGACTGTTCGCGCAACGACTCAAGCTCTTGTCTCGCCGTTTCCAAATTTTGGGCAAGATGGTCCCGCTCTTGCTGCAAAGTCGAATCCACTTCGCCGACATCAGCTAGGTGGGCGTCTTTCGCGTCGAGTTCTTCTTGAAGGGCGGCCAATTGCGACTCCGCCGCGCCGCATTTTTCCTCGAGTTGTTGAGTCTGATGGACCGAGCGTTGCAACTCGGCGCGAACACTTTTTAGATCGGCCTCGAACAGCATGATGCTCTGTTGCCGCTGGGCAAGGTCGCTTTCGAGTTCCTGGCAACGCTCTGACTCTGCAGCATGTTCCGTCGCAAACTGATCGCAGCGGGCTTGCAACTTGGCCTGTCCGTTCTCAGAACTCTCGCACTTGGCAACCCGCTCGGCAAAGGTCGATTCAAACTCTTCACTTTGCTGGTGTGCGACGTCGAGCTGCTGGCGAACCTGCTCCAACTCATTTTTCTGGTCCGAGAATGCCTGCTGGAGTTCCCCGTGCTGCTGCTGGCTAGAATCAAAATTGCCGGAGAAAGCTTCGCAACGACCGCGAAGTTCCAAGACTTCCGACTCCAGTTGCTCGGCGGCAAATTTTTGACCCTCAAGCTCCGACTGGAGTTCGCCACGACCCTGGGCTAACGTGCCAAGTTCTTCGCTCAGTTCGGCAATTTGTTGGTCACGGTTCTGCAGCGTTTCTTCGAGTTGCTGTCGATGTTGATCACGCTCCGGTAGCCCGGCAGCTATTTGGTCGCGCTGCTCACAGACTTTGGCCAGTTGTTCTTCCAGCCGTTTGCAAGCATCGATTTGCTCGAACGCTCCTCGCTCAAATGTTTCCAAGGCTTCACAAACATTTTTTTGTTCGACCTGCATCTCCTCGAGGCGACGATCTCGCTCGGCGAGAGATTGCTCCCATTGCTGTTGCTGTTTTGTGTACTCTGCTTGCGATCCTAGCAATTGGTCGCGCTCTTGCTGGAGCGAGGACAGTTCCTCTTGAATTCTTGCTGCATTGGCGACGTGTTCGGCAACCTGCTGTTCAGCCAAACCCTTCGCCGCTTGAGCCGGCTCCAATTCGCTCTGAAGATGTTCAAGGTGGCCCTCGTGCTCGCCAAGCGACTGCTCTAGTTCCGCCACGCGCTGTTGAGACTTGGCCCCCTCGGCGACAAGCTGCTCGCGCTCGCCCTGCAAGTGCTCCAATTCGCCCTGAAGATTCTCGACGCGAGCGGTCTGCTCGGCATGGCTCTGCTCGGTCGACTCCGCTGCCTGACGTGTTTGCTGCAACTCGCTCTGCAACTGTTCGACGCGGCTGTCACGTTCGCTTAGCGACTGTTCCCACTTCGTTTGGCTCTCCTGATGGTAAGCCTGGGAATCCAGAAGCCGTCCACGATCCTCTTCGGTCTGTAGCAAAGTCGATTGAAGGCCTTGGCAGTTGGTTCTCTCCTCGGCACCACTTTCTTCCAACGCCAGAATCGTGCCGTGGACCTGTTCCACTTCGCGCAGGAGCTCGCCAATGCGCTGGTCTCGCTCGGCAACGGCCGATTCCCATTCGGGCTGATAGCGTTGAAACTCCGCGATCGTTTCCTCGAGCTCATTTCGCTGGAGTTGCACCTCTTCGAGTTCGGTTTGTAACTGGTCGCTAATCGCGGCTTGCTCGGCGCCTTGCGATGCTGCCGATTCGGTTGCTGCCAGGGCTCGCTCGAAGTCGGCTTGCAGCAGCTCGCGTTCGCCTTGCAATTGCTGAGTCTCGGCCTCAAGTCTTTCGCGATGGGTCGTCTGCTGGGTTCCCAGTTCTTCGGCCAGCTCGGTTGCCGCACGCGCCCTCGCCAGTTCGCTTTCTAACTCGGCAATATTTTGCTCGTAGGCTTCCAACGCTTGCACGAGGTTGCCGGTTTGCAATTCGTTGGCTACGCGAGACTCGTCGAGTTGCCCTCGTTCGGCGTGAAGCGTTTCGAGTTCGTCGCGAAGTTCGGTCCATTTCTGAACGTGTTCAGCCGATGCGGCTTCTGCTTCGCTCGACTTCTCATAAGCGGCACTCAGCTCAGAAATTAAACGATCCAGCTCTTCGGCAGCCTGCTCTTCTCGGCTGGTCGATTCCGACTGAAGTCGATTCAGCTCGTCCGAGACGTCTTCCCGATCAACCAGCGTCTTGCGTAGCGCGTGGACCAACTTTCGGCACCGTTGGCGGGCACCGTAATTGGCCGACCAAAGCTGTCGGACCAAGCGATCGGACTCCAGCGAGTTTGCTGCACTCATCGCAGGGGCTGACGCCGCTGGCGGCATCAAATCGCAAACCGGGTGCGAGGTAGCAACCGACTTCGTCGGAGCAGCTGCCTCTTCGATAACTTCTTTAACGACCTCTTTGACAATCGTAGTCTCAGCCTGCGCCGGTTTCTCGGTCGGAGAAGGTGTGTTTTGCTTTTCAGTAACACTCTCCGTGAAACTTTCAGCAACGAGGGTTATTTCCACATCGCCGATCTGTAGGCAATCGCCAGGACGAAATGTTGTCGTCGTAAAATCCTGGCCGTTCAGCAATGCTCCCGCAGCCCAACGAGTCACGATTGTTTCTTCCGCTTCGTGGACAAGGAGACAGTGCAGCGGTCGAACTTGTGGACTCGTCAGCTGAATCTGACAGCGACGACTTGAACCCACCGTGCATTTGCCGGACGCCAAAGGCATCGTCCTCTCGGGGTGGCCTGGCTGCACAATGTGGAGCGCAAACTGGGATGTCGCGATGCCAACCGTCGTCGACACCGAGCTGGCGGGTTCAATGCTTGTGAGGGTGTTCATAGGTGCTTTCGCATTCCACTCGTTGGAAATAAACAGCTTGGGCCTAGACGCTGCGCCTGGACCAAGATTTCTACCATGTGCAAGCGTAGGTCACAGATTGCTACCCTAGTGCAGCCAAAACAACGAAAATGCTAGTTTTGCGGGTTGTAGGCAAAGAGGTACATTTCAGACGACATCGGGCCGATGATCAAAAGTGGCGAGCGACCGAGCGATAACACCTTTGGAAATGGAAGGCGAAGGCCCAAACTGGCTTTCTCCCGACTGTCTACCGAGATTTGCCGCCGAAGACCCAAAACGGCCTGTACCCAGGTGCCACTGGCAATTGCCGTAAGTCTTTATTCAAAAAGAGTTTAGCGAGACCGCCTCGCATGGCTCTGACGATAAAATAATGTCGTTTTTTGCAGTCCGACCCTTTCGGCCGATCGTGCGTACTATAGTTACGGTGCATCCCGGCCTTACGTCAGGGTGCGAACAGAGAAACACCGCATAGCGACGCCCCGAGGTAGAGCTTGAAGCAAAAGGGTCGCGCCCGATTTTGTTTAGGTCAATTTTTTAAGGTAATGGCACCATGGCTCGCAAAGATTCCATTCTCAAACTAAAATCCCTGCTCGTGCTCCGGCGCGACGCAATGCGTAAAGCTTTAGCGGGAGATTTGAGCATGCTCAAATCGTTGCCCGAGCAAACCGGTGGCGATGTCGTCGACGCAGCTCTCGATGCTTCTCAAGACGAAATCAGCTCGAAGCTTGCCGATTTCGAAAGCCGCGAATTGGCGCAGATCGAAGTGGCCCTTGAGAATATCCGCCAGGGCAACTATGGCGAATGTGAAATTTGCGAAGGAAAAATTCCTCTCGCTCGCCTCAACGCGCTTCCTTACGCAACCAACTGTATCGAGTGCCAACGTGCAGCCGAGACCGGCGCCGCCTCGGTAAGCGATTGGGGCAGCGTAGTCGACAGCGACGTTTCCTACAGCGATATGGAAACCTCCTGAACTCAGTGAGCCGTTTTGGCGCTAGCCGCGGTTTTACCAAGCAACCGAGGCTAGCGCCAAAACGGCTCACTTCAACGAGAACCCAGGGTGGCGCAAATGCTCGTGAAACTCGCCTATTGTTTACCCGGGGGCGTTCTCCTGCTTTTAGCTATCGCTTGCTCTCCGCTCGGTGCGCAGCAGATCGAAAGCCCGGCAAGTACTCAAGAAAACCGTGAACAAGGTTTTGCTGAGCTCTCTCGCGATGTCGACACACTGAGTCGTCAGCTAAGTATCTACAAGCGAGTTGCAAAACTTGTTTCGCCCTCGGTCGTCCACATCGAGGCGACCCCCCTGCCCCAATACCGCTTTCGCCGTGATGCCGAAGAAGCCGGTTCCGCCGTGCTGGTGCGCTACCGGGGCAAAGACTATGTGCTCACCAATCGGCATGTGATCAAACATTCGCAAGAAAATCTCATTCGCCTGGAACTCTTCGATGGTCGCCAATTGCGGCCGACGCAGATCTGGGGCGACGCCGATACCGATGTCGCGGTCATGGCCATCAAAGCGCCGGGCCTCGTGCCGGCCCGCATCGGCAATAGCGACTTGGCCGAAATTGGCGATATCGTGATGGCCTTCGGCAGTCCGTTTAATCTTCGGCGCAGCGTCACACGTGGGATCATCAGCGCCAAAGGGCGTTCAAATCTCGATCTCGGAGAAGGCGAGGTCGTCTACCAAAACTTCTTCCAGACCGATGCCGCGATCAATCCGGGCAACAGCGGCGGCCCGCTTGTCAATTTGCGGGGCGAAGTGATTGGCCTCAATACGGCGATCGCGAGCAGTTCCGGCGGAAGCGAAGGCATCGGGTTTTCGATCCCGATCAACATCGCCGTGCGGATCATGCGCCAATTGATCGAAACGGGCCACGTCGAACGGGGTTTTCTCGGCGTGAGTCTCGATGGCAATTTTGATTCGGCATCGGCCCGCTACGTCGGCCTCACCAATCTGCGAGGAGCCCGAGTCAAGCAGATCACCGACGGATCGCCGGCGTCGCATGCCGATTTGAAAATTGACGACGTGATTCTGATGTTCGACGGTTTACGAATTGAGGACGATCAGCACCTGATCAATTTAGTCCGGCGAACCGAAATCGGTCGACAAGTCAAAATGGTGATCTTCCGCGATCGGAAGGCCCAATCTGCCAGTGTACGTATCGGCAAACGAAAAGATTTTGTCGAAATGGTCGAGCAACCGTAGGGTTGGTGCAACTTTCCAAATTACGTGCTTGGTGCTGCGTTAGCTTGCATCTTAGAATTAAGCGGTGACAAAGCACTAGGGCATTTCACGATTGGGTAGATGGGTACCCGCAGTGGGCGAACCAGCCAGCAGCGTCTTGAGCGGTCACATTCTGGTGCGCCTTACCG
>JAADIN010000132.1 GCA_013151315.1 Planctomycetota bacterium
TGGCGACGCTAGGGCTCGTCGTGTTGGCCCTGCCGATGTTGATTATCGCGGCGCTCGTCAAATGGTCGTCGCCAGGGCCCGTGTTCTTTCGACAGAAACGATATGGGCTGATGGGCGAAGAGATTCGCGTCTGGAAGTTCCGCTCGATGCGCTGTTGCGACAACGGGCCTGAAATTCGACAGGCCGAGAAAGACGACGAGCGGATTACGCCGATCGGTCAATTGTTGCGCCGGACGTCGCTCGACGAGTTGCCGCAGTTACTCAACGTGATTGCCGGCAGCATGTCGCTCGTAGGGCCAAGGCCCCATGCGAGCGCCCACAACGAGCAATATCGCTGTCTCATCGACGGCTACATGCTACGACACAAGGTGAAACCGGGAATCACCGGGCTGGCTCAGGTAAACGGCTGGCGCGGCGAAACCGAGACGCTCGAAAAAATGGAACGCCGCATTGAATTCGACCATCGCTACATCCGTGAATGGTCGCTAGGGATGGATCTGAAGATCCTGCTGCAAACGGTGGCCGTGGTGCTGCGGCAGGAAAACGCTTATTGAAAGCGTGGGCAGCATCTTTTCTTGCTTTTTCCCAGAATTCTTGGGAAGCTAACTCCTGACCGGTGTTTTCTCTACCGGAACCATTTTTTCAGGAGTTTGGTTTGTGGATTTGCCGGACGATGCACGTCTGATAGGTGACTTGCTCGACCAGCATGGTGCGGCACTGGAGCTCTACGCCTCGCAGTGGACCAATTGCCCCGAAGACTGCGTGCAAGAAGCTTTCGTCGAACTGGCGGGGCGGCTTCAGCCGCCGGGTCACGTGGTTGCATGGCTTTACCGCGTCGTTCGCAATCGAGCCATGAACGCCGGTCGCGCAGCACGACGGCGGGTGCATCACGAGCAAATTGCAGGTGCGCAAAGACGGCAAGCGATCGGCGACGTCGAAAAATTTTTGCTGACCGAAGCGTTGAATGCGTTGACCGCCGAAGATCGCGAAGTGGTCGTTTTACGGGTTTGGAGCGATCTTAGCTGGCAACAAATTGCAGAGCTAATCAACACTTCGTCGAGTAGTGCCCAGCGGCGATACGCAGGGGCGCTTGAAAAACTAAAACAAGTTTTGGAGCCAACATGTCTACCAAACATAATTTACCGCCCGAGCTAGCCGGTTTTGAAGCAAGATTGCGAGCCGAGCCATTGGCTGCCAGCGGAGTCGATCGCGACGGGCTGATGTATCAGGCAGGTTGGGCTGCGGCAGAAGCGTCGCGAAAGTCCGGCTGGCTGTGGCCGACGACCTCAGTCGTGCTGGCCGCGTCGGTGGTGGTGCTAGCTGCGTTGTTGCTCAGCAGCTCGTCGGAGATGTCGAGTGTGGCCCGCGTGGAAGTCGAAACCAAACCAGTCGCAGTTCCTGTCGTAGTCGTCGAGCCTAAAGAACCGGTGATCAATACATGGCGGCAGCCGAAGCTACGGTGGACAAGCCGTTCGCCTTTCTTAGTAATGCGCGAGCGGGCGTTGCGAATGGAATTTGACGAACCAGATTCCATGGCTTGGGCAGACGGCGACTACGTACCCAAAGCCGTGACTGCGAGAGAACTGATGCAAGAGATCCTATAGGAGAAACCTCATGAAGACGTTTTTCAGTCGTTTGGTAGGCGGAGTTTTTTTGGTGTTGCTTTCCTCGGCTGGTTTACGAGGCGAAGTGCGTGTGGTCAAAAATTTTGGTGAGGAGGATGGCTTCACGCTTTACAAGATGACTGTGACGGCGGCTGCGGAACCCGCGCCGGCGCTCAAGCACCGCTTGTGTCTTCGCCCACACGAATACAAGCCAGGAAACGCCGCCACGTATTACTTGCGAGCAAACGCCGAGAATGGATTGAGCGGTGCTTGGAGAAATGCTCGTAAGGAGTTTGGCGAAGCGGTGGACGATTGGTACGGCGATTCGATTCCGCTGAATGAATTGCCGCTCGATATGGTGCGCAAAGCGGCAGGCCGATTTGACAGCCTTGTCTCAAATTTTATCGAACCCGCTTCCACTAGGCAAGATTGTGACTGGGGATACAACTTGACGGAATTACGAGGCTCGGAAGTCTATGCGATGTTACTGCCAGGTGCGCAGCAATCGAGATCGATCGCTCGGATGCTCGCGCTGCGAAGCAGACTGGCCATTGTCGAGGGCCGTTTTGATGACGCAATCGATCACATGAGAATGAACTATCGCCTTGCGAGTAACGTGGGGCAGGAGCCAATTTTGGTTTGCGGACTTATTGGCATCGCGATCGAAGGTGTCACCAGTCATACGGTGATCGATCTGATCTCCGCCCCGGATTCTCCCAACTTGTACTGGGCGCTCACCGAATTGCCCCGTCCGTTGGTCGATATGCGCGAGGCGATTCGTCTCGAGGTGTCGGCGTGCGAAAGGGTTTGCCCGATCTTGCTCGATGCAGAAACGGCGGAACATTCTCCAGAGGAATGGGCTCGATTGATCGCTCGGAACATCGACTTTCTGAAAGGTTTGTGGGGAAGTTCTTCTGGCACCGAAGAGTTTTTTGAAGGACAAAACCTCGTCGGTATCGCGGTTACTGGATTGGCGTTAAGAACTTACCCAGCCGCGAAGCAACGGTTGCTTCACGCGGGGATGGCTGTGGATCGCGTGGAGAAGATGCCCGTGGGACAGGTGTTGGCCATAGATGCCGCTCGCGAGTACCGACGTATTGCCGATGAACAAGAAAAATGGTGGTACGTGCCGTTTCCTGTGGCTCGACATCGCATGAAAGAGGCGGGAAGAAGGTTCTACGACGTTGGTTTGCAGTCCGGATTTGGCGCAACGCTTGCAAGTCTTTTATCGCCTGCAACACGAGCTGCCCGTACCGCTCAGGCCCGCCATGAATGGCAAATGAATGCCTTGCGTGTGATCGAAGCTCTGCGAATGCACGCCGCCGAGACGGGTCGGCTGCCGGAATCGTTGGACGAGATCCAAATCGTTCCGGTCCCGGAAAATCCTATCACGACCCATCCGTACCAGTATCACCTCGACGGCCAAACGGCAGTGCTTGAATTACCGTTTAGCGACGGCATGCCAGGCGTCGCCTCTCGGTACGAGATTACATTGGCTGATCCTTAATCCCAATAGCCACGAAAGACATAAAAAGACACGAAAAGAAGGAATGGTTCGGGTCAATATCTTCGTTTCGTTTTTTGTGCATTTTCGTGTTTTTTGTGGCGATTCTGTCGCAACTCGCTGAAGTATTACCTTTTCTTTATCTCAAAAAATGGATACACGTATGAAAATGCTTTCCGCAGTTTTTCTGTGTTGGTTTGCTCCACTTGCCGTCGCTGCGGATCATGCCGCGGCGCTGAAGGACTATTTGACCGACGATGTTGTTGCAGTGGCCTATCTCGATCTCTCGGCAATCGATACGCACGGCACCTTAAAATGGGCCGAGGAGCTCGGGCTGGTGACGTCGGAAGATCGAGCCGACCTAGCCAAAATACAGACAATGGTGCAGGGGCGAGCGGACGAATTAGCCGATCTCGGCGCAAGTCACTGCTACTTACTCTTTCGTGTCTCCGACGTGGGACACCGAGGCCCGTCGTGGGTGGTGCCGATTACCAAAAGCGGCAAACCAAAATGGGAGGAGGTGCCGTGGATGCCACAGTTTTGGGAAGTCGTCGACGGCGCGCTGCTTGGCGGAATGACCGAGGCACAACTAGAACATCTAAAAAACACCCGGCCGACTACGCCGCGGGATTTGAGCGATGCCTGGGCAGCGCTAGGGCAGGGCGATTGCGGGTTGATGATTGTTGGCGACCGCAACTCTCGCCGCGTGGTGCGCGAGATGTTTCCGCCGCTGCCCGAGCCGTTTGGTGCGATCAACGGCAAGCTGATTGCCGACGGTTTGCTATGGGGCGGGGTTTCATTAAAACTACCGCCACAGCCCGCGGCGGAAATTGTTGTTGAGACGCGAGATACCCGGGCGGCAACCACTGTGGCAGAAGCGATGACCAGCGGTCTCGCGTTGGCAAAACAAATCTTGCCGTTCAATCAGGTATTGACCAAGGAAGACCGCGAGGCACTGGCCCATGCTTTTCGTCCGCAAGTCGAGGGGGCTCGCGTCCGGATTGCGTTGGGTGAGCTTACGAACGATGTTCAGTTGTTGACGAAGTTGCTGAGCCCACCGGTTCGCGAGGCGCGACAGGCGGCGCATCGCAATCAGCGGATGAATCAGTTTAAGAACATTGCTTTGGCATTTCATAATTATGCCGACCGATACAAGACGTTGCCAGCACATGCAAACTACGACGACAACGGAAAACCACTGCTAAGCTGGCGCGTGCATTTGTTACCCTACCTGGATCAGAGTGCGCTGTACAAGCAGTTTCATCTCGATGAGCCGTGGGATAGCAAACACAATCGGCCATTGGCTGAAATTCTGCCAGCGATCTACGCCGATCCCGATTCCGCGTTGCGCAGAATCAACGCAGCGGGGAAAACGACGTTTGTCGTGCCCGTCAGCGAGGGGATGGTGTTTGGTCGTCCTGAAGGCACGAAGTTCAAGGAAATCATCGACGGCACGAGCAACACGATCATGTTCGTCGAGGTCGTGCCGGAGAGGGCCGTCATTTGGACCAAGCCGGACGACTGGAAAGTGAATCTTGACGATCCCTGGCAAGGGGTGCGGCGGGACGATCGCGATTGGTTTACGACCGGATTTTGTGATGGGCATGCTAAGGTTTTTGATTCTTCTTTGCCAGCGAAGAAGCTACGAGCGCTGCTGACGCGAGCAGGCAAAGAGATCATCGAGTGGCCGTAGCACTCCGGCGACCTGTCAGATCGCGGCTATTGTAGTTTCCTACTACTTTCCTATCTCTTAAAGATCGCCGGATTGCCTTTATCAAAATCGGCATCGGCAAGGTTGTCCAGCACCGTGACGTTGAGGTAGGTGTAAGATTCCTCGAGCGGCGCCGGATCGCCCGGCTTCTTAGGCCACAGGTAGGCTGCGTAGCGAATCGGGATTCGCAGTTCGTTGTCGATAAAGACTTCCGCTTTGTGGAAACGGAAATTGCGACGTGCAGTCGGGTGCGTGACCACGAGTTGAGTCACTGGGCGTTTGTTGATCTTGTTTTGAAAAACCTGGACCTCGCACTCGCCAAAATTCACGTCGTTCGTCGCGACATCGATCAGCTCGGTCGTGAGACCGCGGATGCCGAGCTTCATGATGGGGTATTTTTGACCACTCATGGCGAGGGCACCTTCGGGGTCGAGCTCCATGGGAGGAAGACGTCGCTTCCAGCCGCAATCGCGGGCAACCAGTTTGCCCTTCTCGCCGTTGGGAAGATCGTTGTAGAGACACTCCCGACCCTTACACGGGCTTAGAAAATACATGTAGACCGCAAAAGGGTGGTGTCGCACTTTGACAAATGCGATCTCTTCGTCGCGAAGTTCGCCATTGATCCGCTCTTGCTTGCGTAGGATGGCGCTGTAGCCGGGGATACTGGTATCGAGATGCAGTAGGCTTTCTTGGGCCATGCGGAGGGCGGGCATCAGAGGGTGCTCGCCGGCGAGTTTCGCGAGGTCAAACGGAGGCTGCGGAGGGGCAACGGCAATGCGGCTCGCCACTTGCGGAGTTTCTTCCGCCGGCTCCTCGAGCGCCACGCGATGGATGGGTTCGGTAAGCTGGCCAACAGGCTCGGCCCCAGCACGCGAGTTGAGAGAAACGATGCTCGCCACCAGGATCAGCAAAGCAGCAGTTCGGGGGGATGAGAAAATCCTTCGCATAATTTCTTTACTCCTGCGGGGGCAAACTCTATCTAAAGATTAGGCGCTGGGGACGCTAAAATCCAGGTAAACCGGGCGGCGCAGCACGGCTCCTCATGCTCACACCATCGGTTAATGCGGATAATTCACAGTATTTGGTGCAAACGGTAACCCACAAGACGCGTCGGCACAAGACGCATCGACCTCAAGATAAGAAGGATACCGAATGGAAGGGGTGCAAATCAAGGCGGGAAGGGCCATTGGGTACTATCGCCGGTCGCAGCAGAAACAATTACAATCTCCGGTCCAGGACGGCGGCTCAACGCAATCGGCAAAAGCGGAAAGTGGAGAGCCAGAAACTGCTAGCACGCCCGCAAGAAAAAGAATAGGCACCATGAAATCCTCGACTGCAAAATTCGTGACCATTACCTCGGTGCCGTTCGAGGAAAATGCCTACCTTGCCTATCTTCCGACGCGAAGCGACTGTGTGGTGTTTGATCCGGGTTTGGAGCCTGAAAAGATCGTGGCCGCCATCGAGGAGCGGAAGCTCGAAGTGGCGGCTATTCTTTGCACCCATGGGCATGCCGACCACATCGCAGGAAATCGTGCCCTGAAAGAGCGTTGGCCTGATGCGCCGCTAATTATCGGCAGCGGCGATGCGAACAAGCTGACCGATGCGGTGGAAAATCTCTCGGCCGGATTTGGCATGAACATGACGAGCCCGCCGGCGGATCAGACCGTCGACGAAGGCGACGTGCTCGAGTTTGCCGGCTTTCGTTTTGAGGTTCTTGAAACTCCGGGGCACTCGTCGGGGCACGTTGTGTTTGTCGCTTCGGAGTTGAGCCCGATCCAAGTCCTTGGCGGCGATGTCTTGTTCTCGGGCAGCGTGGGGCGGACCGATTTGCCGGGCTGCAGCTTTGAGGTACTCGAGCGTTCGATTCGAGAAAAGCTCTACCCGCTTCCCGACGACACGGTCGTGTTGCCAGGGCACGGGCCGACAACAACCATCGGAGAAGAAAAGCGGACCAATCCGTTTGTGGAGGCCGAGAGCTAAGAGCCTAAGGTGAACGGCAGATGTGTGAGAAGTGAGCCGCACGGCGCTAGCCGCGGGTTTGTGGGGCGTAGCGTTGTGGCTGCGCTACCCGACGCTAGCGCGTTACGGCTCACTCACGAGCCCGTTGGTAAATTTCCATCAGTCGCTCGCCTAAAGCCCAGAGTTGCGTAAGTTAGCGGTGGCGGCCACGCCACACGCCATTAAAACAGTACCGCCTTTTCGATATATCCAAGCAGAGAAATCAGCGACGCTTGCAGGTCGTGCTTGCGGCCCGTGAGATCGCTGACCGAGGTTGCAGGCACGGTGATCTCCGCGGGGCAGTTGACGCAGTCGTTATTCACGTTCAGCCCAACACCAAGGACGGCGAGCCGACAATCACGATCGGGCTGATGCGGCACATCGATCAGCA
>JAADIN010000177.1 GCA_013151315.1 Planctomycetota bacterium
CAGACCGTGATGACGACGTCTAGCTTCACGTCGGCCAGCTCTTCGAGCCGCTGCGACTGCTGCTGCGAAATATCGACGCCCGCTTCTTTCATCACCAACACCGCACTCGGGTTGAGGCCATGCGCTTCGATCCCAGCGGAATAGACTTCGTAGCGATTTCTGTGCAGCTCGCGAGCCCAGCCTTCGGCCATCTGGCTGCGACAGGAGTTGCCGGTGCAGAGAAAGAGAATCGTGGGTTTTTGTTTTTCAGTCATATCGACAGCCAATCAACGGGCAAAGCCAGAGGGTTGCAACCCCCTGGCTTTGCGCTAGTTACCGACAATTTCGCTTTCGCTCTAGTAGCTGATCTCCGCCCGAGCGAAGAAGCCGTCGAAGCCGAGGATGTTGGCATCGTCGTAGTTTCCGAGTTGGAACTGTGCGGCACCGGTCCCTGGGTCTTCAAACACGTATTCATCACGCATGCCTAAATCGTGCCAAGCCGAGATAAAGTAGCCCGAGGAAACTCGGACATGATTGCCCAGTTGGGCGGTCAAGCCTGCCTCAATCTCTGTCACGGGAATCACCCGTCGTCCCGAGTTTCGGTGTGATTGAGCAGCAAACGCCCCGGTACCATCAGGGTCTTGGACTGTGAGGGTGCTAATATTCATATCGCCAACGAGTAAGGAAATGTCTCCTTTAGCGTAGACACTTAGCATCCCACCTCGCCCGATGTAGCGACGCCCCAGTAATCCAACACGAGCTCCAGTTCCTTTAAAATCGAGACGTGTGGTTGCGGCATCAATTTGGTCACCGGCAGCCGTGGCAGCGACGCTGCTGCGCGCCCAATCGACCTCAGCGAACCGAAGCCCTGCCGACCAAGTGACATCCCATGCTGGGCACCAGCTTCCACAGTCGGTATCGCAGCAAGGATCACAACAATCGTTGCGACCAAGTGGCGAACCCAGTGGAATGGTTTTGGCAAAGCTAATGTCGTACGAATTGATTTCCACGTTGGCATTGCCTGAGAGAGTTCCATTCGCTCCGGTTCCTGGGGGATCGATTTCGTAAGGACCGAAGATTTCGAGTCCTGCGCCCTCCACCGCATTGAAGCTGGAATCACTTCGAAAGCGGGAAAAGTTGAAGACAATTTCTCCGCCGCAATCACAGAAACGATAGCCGCCGTAGAAGCGGTAAGAGGAGTTGTAATCAAAATCGTACTCGACAAACTGAGGCCCTCCATCGACAGGATTGGCATTCACGTCTGTCACCACGTAAGCGAGTGCTTCACTGAAGCTGGCTCGGGCGTAAATATACTCAGCTCCTGCAAAAAACTGCCCCGGACGTGAGGCAAGTGAGCCACCCAAATTCAGACCCCTACCGCCCCCGGCACAGCCACCATCGGAACAGCCGCCACATGCTCCACCGCTGCAGCCGCCCAGTTCGCCATTGTCGAACCCGCCAGCATCAAAGCTGTTGTAAGAGGCAAACGATTCGCTGGCCCTCGGGTCGGGCTCATACTCTTCCTGATACGGTTCTTCGGCTAGGTACTGCCCTGCCGTTTGATACTCGTACTGGCCGTCGGTCCGATACGGATTCACAGCCTGATGCGAACCGGCCGTCTGATATTCAACCTGGCGCTGTGCTCGCACTGAATGCGCGCCAGCCGCTCCGAGGCATGCGATAAGCGCAGCCATACCCGTCAGTCTTAAAGTCATCGGTGATTCCCCCCTAGGAATGCTAGCTATTTCGATTCGGCAAATTGGGCGATGTGCCTCGACCAAACCCACTACGCTTCGCGGTAGCGGGCAAGGCAGGTATCTGCCGATCCTTGTGCTGTGATTGAGATCGGGTCCGTTACAACCGATACTTTCACTATTCCCAGAAGATTCCCCGAATTCGTTACATTACGCATGACCGGCAGAAGGGGGAGCGGCATCGTAATCATTAAACTCTGCGGCTTATCCCAAATAGCTAGCGATCCCTAGCCGCGATCCGACGGATCGCCGGAGTCAGCTATTCCCGAGGAAGCAGCGAGAAGAGCGTCGAGAAGAGCGTCGAGAACGGTTACCCATAAGGTAACCGTTCTCGGGAAGGAAGCGGAACAGCTCACCTTGATCTTGGAGACAGCCGCCTCATCCGGCGGAAACCTATTCCCATCAGCCCGAGCAGCAGTAGAGCCGCTGAACCCGGCTCAGGTACCACGGTGTTGCTTCCACTGAGGGAAAATGGGAAGTTGCCGTCACCGTTTTCCGAGCGTCCTGTAAGCGTCTGCGCTTGGTAGGGCTCAAGAACACTGGTGTTGATCGGGCCAGCAAATATACCAGCCATGAATGGAACTTCTGTAAATTGATTTCCCGCTGAAAACCCGACACCAACTAAAGCAAGGTCGTTCCCGTTAGCACCCAAAACTGCCTCGCGATAGTCCGGAAAGCGCAAGCCGGTCGTGTTTTCAGCGCTTGGATCTAGATCGACGCGAAAGATTACGGCTCTTCCCGGAGTCATACCAGTAAAATTCATAACCAACTCGGACCTGTCTGCTCCGTAGGAAGCCGAAAAGTCAACTCCCGCATCGGAACGCCCCATGTCCACAGCCAGCATCCCGCCAAATCCATCACTCGTAAAATCTCCATTCCCAAATTCAAAGCCCATTGCTTCCAAATTCAGAGAAAATGAAGTGAGCGAATTGGTTGTGGAGGTATTCTCGACCAAGATCGAAAAGCGGTTCCGATTTTGATACCGAGCCACCGGATTGACACAGGTCTCCTCTGTCGTAATTTCCGCCAGTGCTGCGTCGCTGAGCAAATTCGGCGAGCGAGAATTTAGCAATTGCGCTTCCAGTAGGCGCGGGCTTTCCCCTACTTGGACATTAAAATCGTTCGGGTCGTGAGCCGCGATGTGACCTGCGTTAGCTGTACCGGCTCCTATCAAGGCGAGTATCCCCACTAGAAGCCCAGAGTAGATGCATGTTTTCCTAGCCGTTCGATATAAGTTTTTCATGATTCAATCTTCCGATGCAAGTGAATCGAGAGTGAACTTCACGGATGAAACCAACTGCGCAGTCGCGAGTGGTTTCCCTTCGATCAGCGAGATCTAGACAGCAGCTTCTGGGCGCAAGACTCTACGGAGCTCGTGCCAGAATTCGCGCATCTGGGGCGCGTCGAGTTGACTGCGAAGCCCTGGAGGAGTGAAAGAATTCGCGCGTCTTCAACCGCTACGCACATCGCGCAGAGAAGAAAACGGCTCGGCCTTACTCATGGCAGAAAGGGAAAGGTCTAGCGTCGCCCGCTCTTGGGCGCAGCATTGCCGGAGTTTGAGTGACCATCGGAAAGAGCGACCGTAGATAAACTCCACCGAAACAGATCAAGCCACAAAGGGGCTCAGTCGTAGAGGGGGGAGCGAGTTAGCTCGAAAGCTAGTCGACTCAAAAGATGGTGCTGTAAACCCAAGCGGCGTTGCTTTTCCACAACTTTGCCACCTGCCTGGACAACGACTAAGTCAAAACGACTCGTCGCTAATCGAAGGTTCATGAGGTCCACAGCCCAATCGGTAAAAAAGTGAGTTACAAAACTTGCAGACATTGCCTGCACAGCCCCATTCTAATACGGAAGAACAAGCGTGTCAAACAGATTTTTACGAAAAAGTAGGGTTTTCTGGATCGAGGGGCGGGGACGGGCTTGGAGGTTGGGCTCGGGGACGAGCCGGCTCGCTGGGAGAAGCTGAAAAAAAAGACGCGGCGGGGTCCCCTCTCGCTTCCAGCGTGACCCGCCGCGTCATGCCTCGGAACCCCTCCCCAAAGGTACCAAGTTACGACGCAAACTTAGGTCTGCTTCCAGAGATGTCAAACGGCCAAGTCTCCCGTCGGCTACTACAGCTCTCAGGCGGCCCCTAAACGATAACCCTTGGCAACATGCGACCGCGAATTCGACACAAGCTAACGGCCAAACGTTGAGAAATCGCCACCGATTAGCCGCAGTGCCAATCCAAACCGAGGTCGAGTGAGCGGGCTGAATGGGTTAGAGCGCCAACACTGATTCGTTCTACGCCCGCGGCTGCGATTTCTCGTAAAATTTCTAGCCGCACGCCGCCCGAGGCCTCGAGCTGCACTTGGGGGGCGAGCTTGTCACGCATCTCGACCGCTTCTCGCAAAGTCGCCGGGGGCATGTTGTCGAGCAGAACAATATCAGGTTGTGCCGGTAGTACCGCTGCAAGCTGCTGGAGCGTATCGACTTCGATCTCCAGCAAAAGGCCGGCGAGGGAGTGTTCGCCGTTAGAGTCTTGCAAGAACTGACGAGTACGGGTCACGGCGTCCTGCGGGTTGATGGTCGCTTGTGCCAGATGATTGTCTTTGATGAGAATCGCGTCGAAGAGACCGGTCCTGTGATTCCGGGCACCGCCACACTGGGCCGCGTATTTTTCTAATCGGCGCCAACCGGGAGTGGTCTTGCGAGTGTCGTAAATGCGTGCCGCGGTCCCCTGCACTTCTTCAACGTATTGGCGCGCCAGCGTGGCGACGCCCATCAGTCGAGCCCAAAGATTGAGCACCGTGCGCTCGCAGGTTAGCAAGTCTCGAACGTTGCCATGCAGCGTGGCAAGAACGGTTCCCGCAGCGACGACGTCGGCGTCGCTCACCTTCGGCTCTACTGCGATCTTGGCTTGCATCTCGTCGAAGACCATCGCCACAGCAGCGATTCCCGCCACGACGCCCGGCTCTCGTGCCACGATATCAGCCGAGCCGGTGTGGTCGGCCGGCACTAGCGCAACCGTCGTCCAGTCTTGCTGCTGATCGAGATCCTCGCGAACGGCTAGTTTTATGAGGGTCCGACAATCCTCTTCGATACGTTGGTCCCATTGAATCTGCTGAAAATCTTGCACGGCGTTTTCCTGAAAGAGGCGGGGAATTGGAGTTTTAATGTGAGCCGCAACGCGCTAGCGTCGGGTAGTGGAGACCTACCGCTACGCCACGTAGGCCCGCCCGTAGACCCGCGGCTAGCGCCGTGCGGCTCACAAGGGGGTTGTCCCCAGGCCCTTGTGAACCTTGTTATACTGACGGTTCTATTTCCCACTCTCCAAATATCCCCTCTTCGATGCGTAAGACGCAACCCATCGCCGAGAAGCACCCTCTGATTAAGCCTCGCGAACAGGGGAGCCTGTTGGTTTTGGTGGTCTGCGGGTTGGTCATGACGTGCTGCTATTGGTGGTACCTGGGTGGGCATCGGGGGGGCCTCATCGAAATCGATCGAGCCTCGCCCCTGCAGGCGAGCTACACCGTCGACATCAATCGGGCCGATTGGCCAGAAATCATCCAGCTTCCGGGATTAGGAAAAACTCTCGCTGGGCGAATCCTCGCCGACCGGCGAGAAAATGGTCCGTTTCACGACCTGGAGGATCTGGTTCGCGTCAGCGGCATCGGTCCCAAAACCCTCGAACGGATTCGCCCCTTTCTCTTGCCAATCCCCAAAGAGACCGACTGGGCGGCGGTAGAGGAGCGAAACAGCGAGCGAAACTCAGAGGCTCTCCAGTGAGTGTCGTCGAGGCGGGGTATTTGGCGTATGATGGTGCGAAACCGCAAGCGTAGGGGCTAAGCCGTGACGCGGCTAGCCAACTTCCGCAATCCGCAATCCGAATTCAATTTCATGCAGTTTCAACTTCATAGCCCCTTCGAGCCTGCCGGCGATCAACCGGCTGCCATCAAGTCGCTGGTCCAAGGTCTGCGCGACAAGAAAAAAGAGCAAGTGCTCATGGGCGTTACGGGTAGCGGCAAAACCTTCACGATGGCCAACGTCATCCAACAGGTCCAGCGCCCCACGCTCGTTCTCTCGCACAACAAAACGCTGGCCGCTCAGCTCTATTCCGAATTCAAGGAGTTCTTTCCTCACAATGCCGTCAGCTATTTTGTTAGCTACTACGACTACTACCAGCCCGAGGCGTACATCCCCCAACGGGATATCTACATCGAAAAAGATGCTTCGATCAACGAAGAGATCGACCGAATGCGGCTCGCAACCACGAGTTCGCTCGTCAGTCGCCGCGATGTCATTGTGGTCGCTAGCGTTTCGTGTATCTACGGCTTGGGGTCGCCTGAGGACTACAAAGAGATGATGGTCGGGTTGCGCGTTGGGATGAATCTCGACCGCGACGACCTGCTCGCCCGGATGGTCGACATCCAGTACGACCGGAACGATACCGACCCTTCGCGAGGCAAGTTTCGTGTTCGGGGCGACTGCGTCGAGATTTGGCCTTCCTACGAAGAGTTTTCCTACCGCATCGAGTTCTGGGGCGACGAAATCGAAAAGCTCTGCATCATCGATCCCACCTCGGGCGAAGTGATCGACTCGCTCGAAGAGGTTTTTGTTTATCCGGCCAAGCATTTTGTGCTGCCCGAGGAACGAATCGAACGGGCGGTTGACCAAATCCGCAAGGAACTCTCGGGGCGACTCGAACAATATCGAAGCGATGGGCGGATGCTCGAAGCGCAGCGGATCAACGCCCGAACGCGATTCGATATCGAGATGATGATGGAAGTCGGCTACTGCCCGGGGGTCGAGAACTACAGCCGCATCTTGGCCGGTCGTGCGGCGGGCGATCCGCCCAGTACGCTGCTTGATTTTTTCCCGAAAGATTTTTTGTTGTTCGTCGATGAATCGCATGCCACGGTTTCGCAAATCGGGGCGATGTACGCCGGCGATCGAAGTCGCAAGGAAACGCTCGTCGAGCACGGCTTTCGCCTGCCGAGCGCACTCGACAATCGCCCGTTAAAATTTGAGGAATTTCGCGAGCGGACCGATCAGACGATTTACGTCTCGGCGACTCCTGCGAAGTTCGAGCTCGAGCAAACCGGAGGCGAAGTGGTCGAGCAGGTCATCCGGCCTACGGGGTTGCTGGATCCGGAGATTCACGTCGTTCCCGCTCGCGGGCAAATTCCCCATCTGCTTGAAGAAATTCGCGAGCGAGCCGCCGCCAACGAGCGGGTTTTGGTTACGACGCTCACCAAGCGCCTAGCCGAAGATTTAGCCAACTACTTTTGTGAGCAAGGCATCCTCTGCAAATGGCTGCATAGCGAGCTCGACGCCTTCGAACGAGTTGAATTGCTCCGCGATCTTCGACTGGGGAAATTTGAAGCGCTGGTCGGAATCAATTTGCTTCGCGAAGGGCTCGATCTTCCCGAAGTTTCACTGGTCGCGATTTTGGATGCCGACAAGGAAGGTTTTCTTCGCAGTGAGACTTCGCTCATGCAGACTATCGGTCGCGCGGCTCGCAACGTGAATTCCAAAGTGATTCTCTATGGCGACAAAGTAACCCGGTCGATGCAGGCGGCGATCGACGAAACCTCACGCCGCCGAAAGGTGCAGGAAGCTTACAACAAGAAGCACGACATCAAGCCCGAAACGATTCGCAAGGCGATCCATCGGGGCATCGAAGCCGAGGCGGCTGCCCACGTGCAAGCCAATGCCGCGGTCGGGCGCACCGAAGAGACGCAGTACATCACCGACGAGTACATCGCCGAGTTAGAAGAAGAAATGCACACGGCAGCCGAGGAGCTTGAGTTTGAACGAGCGGGAGCGATTCGCGATCGGATCGAAAAAATGCGAGACGCCGTCGGACAGCCAGTCGACTCGGTCAAAGAGAGCAAGCCGAAGAAGGGTCGGAGGAAGAAAAACGCAACCGGCGGGCGCGTCCCGCACCCCAAGCGGGGCGTTTAGAAACTAACTCGCAGAAATAATAGCGCGCAGAAAAAAGCCTGGGGGTTGCAACCCCCAGGCTTTGCACACGTTTTAGTTCTCTTCTTAATTTTCTTCTTCGGTGACCGATGCTGCCGCGTCCTTGGTCGCTGATGCTGCATCTTCAACGACGCCAGCGGCTCCCTCGGCTCCAGGAACCGTTTCGCCGACCTTCGCGGCACCTTCTTCGACGGTTTCAGCAGCACCTTCAACGGTTTCTGCTGCGTCCTTCATCGTATCAGTAGCACTTCCGCCACAGCCGACCAATGCGACGCTTATGCAAGCCGCCCAAAACATGGAATTCAATTTTCTCATCGTTACTATCTCCAATATGTGTTGTGATGTTCGGGTGTTTCGTGGGTGGCCGATTGAGGTCTCACCCATTCCCAAGGCGTTAACTTAGCCCTCCCGATGGCGACTTGCAATAACCCTGACCGCATAGAGGGGCCAATTTCAACAGTAAAGTCCCTGAAAAGTCCCCCTAGCTTCACTGACCGCTACGGCAGTGCGGGATTACCGCATCTCCTGCCTGATCTGGCTCAATGGCCGGTCGGCTAGCTGCCGAATCTTGAACTAGGAGAACCACGGCTAAATGTCCATCATTTTGCCATCTGTCCCCAAAAGAACCGTACCGAGAAGCTTGCCCATGAACCGCCTTGCTCTTTTGCTGACCTTGTCATTTTGCCTGACGACCTTGGCCACTTGGAGCAGTTCCGCCATGGCTCAAAACCCCAGCAAACCGGCCGAAGAGGCTGACGGTGTCCAGGCAGACTGGTACTACGGCTCCGAGGCGAAGCAAGTTCCGAAGATGTCGATCGCTCAGCAAAAGTCTCAGAAGCGGGCCGAGCAACGCATGGCTCGCCTAGAAGCCATGCGGTGGTACGGATTTTCTGCCAGCCGCCCCACCGCGAGCGGCATGCCGTTCACTTCTTCGTACAGTCCCTCTTGGACCCGCCCCGGCGGACGGCCCTTCAGTTGGCACTCTGGTAGCGGACCGGGCGTCGTCATCAGTCGCCCCTATCACCGCCCGTATCGCTCGTACCAATATTAGGCTTTGTCTCAAAACCTGGATTGCGTTGTGATGTGAGCCGCAGGCGCTAGCCTCGGGTATCTTGGTGTCGTCGGTTTTTGGCAATTCACCCGACGCTAGCGCGTTGCGGCTCACGTTTTGAGACAAAGCCTAGTCTTGTTGCACGAGTATTGTAGCACGCCTCTCCGAGTCGTGTCGTTTTCAATAAAAACGACTTGGAGAGGCGTGCTACTCTGCCGTCGCAGCAACCACCGCTTGGCTCAATAGCTCGTCTTGCTCTTCAAACAGGCCGTGCAAATTAAGAACGAGCCGCCCTTGCTGCACGCGACCGACGACCGCCGGCTCGCCCGCTCGAAGTCGCCCGGCCAACGCTTCTACGCAGTGCTCTGCCGAAGTGAGGACGAGAGAGTAACTCGGAACCCCTTGCTGGGGTAACGACCCTCCACCGACAAATGCCTCGTCCGGCTCGCTCTGCACTTCCCAACCTTCGAGCTTCGTGCGAAGCTGCTCGGCCAGCCGATCTGTCCGGTTTTTGAGGTCTTCCTGTGGCGTACTTAAAAACCGCAGCAGCGGGATAGCTTGCCGAGCCTTTTCTGGTGTCCGATACAGTTTGAGCGTCGCGTGCAATGCAGCCAGCGTGATTTTGTCGACGCGAAGCGCTCGGCTAAGCGGATGTCGGGTCACTTGTTCGATCAAGTCGCGTTGGCCCACGATGATGCCACACTGGGGCCCGCCCAACAATTTGTCGCCGCTGAAAAAGACGAGATCAACGCCCGCCTTGATGCTCGCCGAAGCGATCGGTTCGTCGGCACAGCCGAATTGGCGGAAGTCGATCAACGCGCCCGACCCGATGTCGTGAACCAACGGCACTTTTTGCTCGCGAGCCAAGGCGGCCAACTCTTGCAAATCGGCGTGTTCGGTAAAACCCGTGATATGGTAGTTGCTAGGGTGAACCACCAGTAGCGCCCCGGTCTGCTCTCCGATGGCATTCGCATAATCGTCGACGCGCGTTCGATTGGTCGTCCCCACGGTTCGCAAAATTGCCCCGTAGGCAGAGATCACCTCCGGCACACGAAAGCCGCCGCCGATCTCGATCAGCTCGCCATGCGAGACGATTACCTCGCGTCCCGTCGCCAAAGTCGCCAAAATGAGCCCCGTCGCGCCGGCGTTGTTGTTCACCACATGCGCGGCTTCTGCGCCGGTGAGCTCGCAGAGCAGCCGCTCGACGACTTTTGATCTTTGCGTGCGCTGGCCGCTCGCCAAATCGAGTTCGACGTTGCAATAACCTCGAGCTGCTTGCTCGGCTGCTTCCGCAGCTTCTTTGGCCAGGGGAGCTCGGCCGAGCCCTGTGTGTAGGAGGATGCCGGTTGCATTGATGACGGGGCGAATTCCACTCGCATCTTGCTGCAAAAGGGTTTTCGCGATTTGGTCAGCTAATTGCTGGGGCGGCGGAATCTGCGCGATGGCTTGCTCGCCGGTTTGAAGATCGCTGCGCAGATGGTCGACCGCCGACCGAACCGCCGACGTGACGGCCACTTGGCCGTACTGCTCGGCTGCCTCGCGTAGGGTTGGGTGTTCGAGGAGAGTCGTTATGCTTGGCAAGTTGCGTAGCGCGGCGTTGGGGTTGTTTGACATGGTATGACCTTGTGGTGTTTCCGTCGTGGCCGACGGCGCTAACGTAAACTCCGCTGATTCCCTTCGCGCTGGGTAAAACCTGTCGCGTCCAAGTATTCGCAATAGGGTACCGCAAACTTGCGGGAGGTGCTGAGTAGCTCCCGAATTTCGCTCAACGAAAGCTGCTGGCCCTCGCCCATTGCCTCGACCAAGAGATTTCTCGCCTCTTGCTCGGCATCGCGATGCAGGAGCATCTCTCCTGTTATTCTAACCAACAACTCCTGCTCGAGGGCAACGGGAAGCAAACTTGCGACGCCCTCCAATCGCTCGCCAAGCTGCTCGGCCAACTGCGAAGCATCGGGGGGCTGAATCTTTGCCGTGCGGTAGGCTTCGGTAATGCGCGCAAGCAAATCTTGCTCGCGCTGCGAGAGTTCAGGATTCCAATCCGATAGCGCCAAACTTCGCTGCCGGACCACAATGCGACCTTCCTCCTGCAAAGCAGCCAAGCAGGCATCCCACAAATCGGCAGAAACGCCGCCAGAATAC